>JAZOVZ010000048.1:0-21800 GCA_045658965.1 Eubacteriales bacterium | reverse complement strand
CAGTGATATTCGGCTTACGCCGAGTGGTATTTGCTACGCAAGTTTGGGAGGCGAATATAATATCACTGCGACCATCGGGAGCAATATCACTGTTGCTTGCAACAATATCACGCTGACACAGTCAGCATATCACTTCAAATTTGATATGGCATTTGTGCCCACAAATGCAGTGCTTGTCAAGAAAAAGGACAGTGAATGTAAAACACTCTCTGTCCTTTTCCTGTCAGTTGGAGTATACTGCTCTATGGCAGGCCCCCCTTGCAAGAGATACTCTTGCAAAGGGCTTTATGGTCAGTAGCAGATCAGCTCTTGATCTGCGTTCTCTTAAAGGCAAACAAACTTGCCCACACCAGCAGCAGAATGTGCACAACCAGCACGCCCGCGCCCACGAAAGAGGAGCAAACGTAAGGTGCAGCACCCCAGAACGACGACATGATCATATCCTCGATATCCAGCAGCGCGCCCAGACTGTCCAGATTCATGGCTGCCGACATAATGCCGAAATCCATGGAGGTGACAAGCAATCTGTCCATGCCCAGATACGGCAGCACGGTCGCCTGCAGCGCATAGCCGAATACACCCGTGTAGTTGGCAACGCTCAGCGCAAGTGCCTGAATATCGGTTGCAAACATCAGCACGATCATACCGCACACGATGCTCAGCACGCCCTTCTTGGTCAGCACGCTGATAAACAGACACATCATAGCGTACAGAATGACCGGCAGCGTCAGCACGACAAGTGCCCACACGTGCTCGGCAACGGCGGGAATGGCGATGGCTTTACCGAACAGCACGCCGTAATTGTTGACGAACAGCGTGCTCTGTCCGTAGAAGAACAGATCGACCAGGTGATTGAGCAACGCAAAGAAATACGTGATGACAAAGCTTGCGCCCATCATGGTGCAGACGTAAAGCAGCAGCGTGGCGATCTTAGAGCCAAGCAGCTTGTTTCTGGTTCTGGGGCGAATGACCCACAGTCTGACCGTACCGGTTGCAAACTCACGCGAGAGGATCATGCTGGCAAGCACGACCGTGATCGCGCTGATCAAGAACGACGCGGTGGACAGATTATTGATCAGAGTGGCTTTTGCCCTGCTTTGATGCAGCCCTTCGGGCAGAATGTTGTGTTCAATAGCGTATTCAATGGCAACCAGCGCCTTGTTCAGCGTGCGGATCTGGTGATTGAAATTGCTCTTGTTTGCTATGGCGAGCAAAAAGAACTCATCGTTTGCAGCATCCATCTCAATGGTGTTCTGCGCATTTCTGCGCTCGCGCAGCATCATGGGCAGCACCGAGTTGACCAGATTAAAGGAATTGCTTTCGGGATGTGCATTCTGCTCCTTGAGCTTTTCAAGCATGCCAATGACGTACTCGCAATCCGCGATCTCTCTGCGGCAGTCATTGATCAGCGCCTCGTAATGCGGACGCCTTTGCGCTAACTGATCGGGCTCGAGCTCTTCCATTTCGGCTTGATAATTTGCAATGCCCTCGTTTTCCGTTTCGATCTGCTGCTTATATTGCATGATCAGCTGATCGTAATACGCATCGGGCTCCAGGTTCAGCGCGTACTGCTCCAGCATCGCGATATACTCCTCGCATTTGATCAGCTCATTGCCGAGATCTCCCAATACCTCTTCCCACGTGCACACGGTCTCCTCGTAAGGATCGCGATCGCAGCGTATAAACTCATACTCCGTTGCCTCGCCCGTGCCCCTATCCCACTCAAGCACGTTGACATAGTAATAATACGCGGGGGGAACGTACGAATCTCCATACGGGAGGTACTCCATATACAGCACTTCCGAGAGCGTATAGTCGCTTGCCAGATCACCGGGCAGGTAGAGCCCCGATTGCAAGCCCTTGACGGTATCGCGCCAGCGATACGCCCTGATCAAGGCGTTCTCCACCTCGCGAGCGATCCACGCGGGGAGAGCGTTTTGGTCACGGAAATCATAATATTCGGCTTGCGCCATATTGATGGCGTACGAGCCCTTATACCCGTCATCCCAGCAGTTTTGCGCGTCCTGGCGCGCAATATCCGCCTCGGATTGCGGATCCTTGAATACAACGCGCAGCACACCGGCAAGCGCGCTGTCGGGGTCTTCCTTGATCTTATCGATCGCCCATGTGTAGGCAGCACTTTCGGTAATGAAATCCCTTCGATGCGTGATCAGCATATTCAGCGGCGTCATGAGCACCGAGGTAAAGAAGGACACGATGACCACCAAAGCCAGCACGATGCAGGAAAGCACCAGGTAGGTCTTTTGCGCGCGGAGCTTAATAAGCTCATTTTTGATCAACTGCTTCATGCGTCCTCTCCTCCTTTCGCTGCGCGGCGTTGCTTTCCGACGACGGGCTGCGTGCCCACGTCTGCCGTATCGGTCATTTCAAGGAAGGTATCCTCCAAGGATTTCTTGTGCTTTGCAAGACCGTACACGCGCACGCCCTCGCGGCACAAAAGGGATACGATCTCGGGCACGTTGTCATGCATGGCGTCAAAGCTCAGCACGCCGTCGTAGCCGACACCCGTGCAAAGCGTGCCTTGGCGCAAAAGCTCGGCAGCCTTGTCGCCGTCGGGCGTTTCCAAGGTATAGTGCGATGCGTCGGTCTCCTCTATCATGCCGTCTGCATCCAGCGAGCGATAGCCCACGGTCACACCGCGGTCGATAATGCCCACGCGGTCGCACATCAGCTGCAGCTCGGAGAGCATATGGCTGGATACGAATACCGCCACGCCCTGCTCACGCGACAGCGTTTTGAGCACGTCACGCAGCTCCTTGATACCCGCAGGGTCAAGTCCGTTGGTCGGCTCGTCCAGAATCAGCAGGCGGGGGCTATGCAGCACAGCCTGCGCAATGCCCAGACGCTGGCGCATACCAAGCGAATATTTAGCGATCTTATCGTCAATGCGGCTCTCCATGCGCACAAGGCGGATGACCTCGTCGATCCTCTCGCGGGGCAGATCGGGGTACATACGCGCGTACTGCTCCAAGTTCTCTCTGCCGGTCAGATACTTGTACATCTCGGGGTTTTCAATGATGCCGCCCACGCAGCGCATGGCGTCCTCAAACTCCTTGACGTTGTCGTGACCGCAGATGCTGATCTCGCCGCTCTCCATGCGCAAAAGTCCCAAAATCAGCTTGATCGTGGTAGTCTTACCCGAGCCGTTCGGGCCCAAAAATCCGAATATCTCACCTTCCTTAACGTCCAGCGTGATATCCGAGAGGATCTTGCGCCTGCCAAGGTGCTTGGATACGTGCTTGATGGAAAGCACGGTTGTATTTTGTTCCATAAGGGTCTCCTTTCAGAAGATTCAGGATTGGGTATATTAAAGGTAGGTAACCGTCTGCTCCAGCGGCTTGCGGTCGGTGTGTCTGGGTGAGGGCGTGCCGTCGGGTGCGGGATAGCCAAGCGCGAGCAAAAGATGCGGCTTGACGTGATCGGGCAAGCAGAACAGCTCGCTTGCCTTGGCGTGGTCAAAGGCGCAGATCCAGGTCGAGTCCACACCAAGCGACTTTGCCGCCAGCATCATGTGCGTGGCAACGATCGAGGCATCCATTTCCGCCATGGAATGATGCGTTACGGGGCGGTTGCATGCAATCTCCTCGTCACCGCACACCAAGAGCACCAGAGGTGCGCCGTAGCAAGCGTGCAGCTCCTGCTGCTTTGCCTTTGCCTCGGGGCTTTGCAGCACGAATACCTTTTGCGATTGATTATTCTTGGCGGTAGGCGCAAGCTGCCCTGCGCGCAAAATCTCTGCAAGTGCCTGGGCGGGCACGGGATCGGGCAAATACGAGCGCACAGAATACCGCTCGGCACAAAGCGTCAAAAAATCCATAGGAAACCTCCTTGCGTTTGCTTCTTTGGGTTCAGTATAGCACAGTTTTCCTTTGCAGTCAAGTTTTTTTCGCTCTACCGAAGGTAGAAATCAGGAGAAGCGTCATCCCGAGTGTCATCCTGAGCGGAGCGTTATTTCACAGCAGGCTGTGAAATGGCGCGGAGTCGAACTTTTGCGGGTCGAGGATGCGCATTTTGCAACTTGTTGCAAATGCCGCACCGCAGCGAGCAAAAGCGCAAGCGCGATAAGCGCGCAGCGGGATCTGCAAACGGGTTATGACACGCTTGCCTGCATGAAGTAACATTTGAATGTGATCGGTATGAGTTCACTTTGAAAATATAACAAAGGCTTCGCAGACATTGAGAAAACCCGGCGGAGATCCCGCAGCGCGCTCAAATCGCGCTTGCGGTTTTGCTCCGTTCCGCGCTCTGCGCTACACTTTGCAAAACTTCGACTGCGTATGAAATCCCGATAAAAACATTCACAAAGTAGCACAACGTCGTCGGGATTTCATACTCCGCTCAGGATGACACACGATATGTCGGTCTCCGGGCAAAGATTTTTTCCCTTGCCTGTATAAATCCCCCTTGGGCGGTGGAAAATATAAGCGTACCTACCAAGGACACTACAGACACAAAGGAGAATCATTATGTGGGAAAATTTTAAGGAATCCGAATTTGGGAAAAAGGTCATCAAGGTCTTTTCCAACAGAGGCGTCGTAATCACGACCGCTCTTGTGGTGCTGGTGCTGACCATCGCCATCACCGCCACCGTTGCAACCAACCGCGCAAACAAGCAGAATGCCGAGCTGGGTGGCAAGCTGCCCTCGGACACCACGCAGCAAACGCAGAAAGCACCCGACACCGACGCGCTGGGTAAGGACGAGGACACCGTGCCCGTTTACAACGAGGGCAACGGCACCGAGCAGGTAATTGAAAAGGTAGAGGGCTTTGCCCTGCCCGTTATGGGTACGCTTGGCGCAAAGCACGACGCATCCGTGCAGGTGTGGTCGCCTACCATGGAGGAATACCGCATTCACCTTGGCATTGACATTACCACCGAGGACGCAGCCCCCGTTTACGCTGCCGCAGCGGGTACTGTTGCACAGATCTGGGATGACCCCATGATGGGCACCTGCGTTGCGATCTCTCACGAGGGCGACGTGGTCACCATTTATAAAAACCTCGCCGCAAACCTTGCAGACGGCATCGTTGCGGGCAAGCAGGTCACAAGCGGTCAGCAGATCGGTACGGTCGGCGGTACCGCAACCCTTGAAATGGCAGAAGCACCCCACCTGCACTTTGAAATGACCGAGGGGGGTCTTTCGGTTGACCCCTTGGAGTATTTCTCCGACAAGGACGTCAAGACGCTCAACACCTACGAGGACGCCACCGAGGGCAAGTAACCTTTTGCAAAAGCAAAGCGCACACGCAAAAAGCGTGTGCGCTTTTTGCCGTCATATATACAGACGGCATTTGGTATGATTTGGTTTCACTATTTTTGAATTTTTACAAAAAATCCTCGCATTTTTCTCATATAGTGAGAATATTTCTCGCAAACTGCGCGCTTGCAATTGACAAAAAGATATGATATACTGTGATTACCGGTAAGAAATCACCTCTGTGCAGAGCCAAGCAGAATGGAGAATATGCTATGAAATTGAGTTTAGGAAATCAAATACGCACCAATCGCCGCCGCATGAACCTGACGCAAGAGCAGTTGGCAGAAAAATTCGGCACTTCCCCGCAAGCCGTTTCCAGATGGGAGAACGGCACGACCTACCCCGACATCGAAATGCTGCCTATGATCGCATCGTTTTTTGCAACCTCGATTGACGCGCTGCTTGGATGTACCGAGGAGGAAAAACAAAAATTCTGCGCTGAGCTTCAAGCATCCTTTGAAGCCGCCGTTCGCGCGAAAGATGTTGAAAAAAGCATTGAGATAATGCGCGAAATTCGCCGCAATTTAAGAGAGTACCAAAACTATTGGTTTTGGGGATTGTTTCACGCAATTTGGGACACACGCCTATTCCACGACCCTAAAGTACTGGATGAAATGCGTCTTTTAGCAGAAGAGATCTTTGAGGTATGCCCCAAGGATGCGCATTTTGGAGTCATTGAAAACATGGCATCCATGGAGGATGACGCGCACATCGACGCATTTTTGGACGCCTATGCAAGCCGCGAGGACATGGATCGCTCTGCGTTGCTGTTCCGCAGATACAAGATGCGCGAAGAGCTTGACAAGATCGAGCCGATCAGGCAATCTATTTTGTGGGGAGAGCTGGAGCATATCACGACTGCGGCAAACGATTGGCAGGAATATCTATGCAAAGACCCGCACCACTTTGTTTGGTTCTGCGAGACCCAGTTGGGCTATCTCAATGCAGTCAACTGCCTGCATCCCGACAAAAATCACTTGGTCAGTGGCGGGACTGCGCCTGATATATGGTGCGAGGCAAGACTCCAGCTCGGTCTGCGCTACGCCGCAGCCTTTGCAAAGTTGGGGGACACTGAAGCCGCGTACGCGCCTTTTGAAGACATGGTCAATCTCTTAGAGCAGCTGATGGCACTGATATCCCAAGAAGGATTAGAGGAATCTGAAGATTTCGAAATGGGATGCCCTTCCCCCGCACTCAAGGGCTTTACGCTCAAATCGAGATACTATTGGTCTGAAAAGGGAGAAAAGGATTTTTGCATGATTCACGATAACGGCTGGGGCGTTTGGATCATCCCGAGTGACTACCGCGATGCGGTCAAGCACGAATGGTTTGATTCTCTCAGAGCAGATCAGCGATTCGATCGGTTGTTCGAACGACTTGAAAAATGCGTGATATACAAAGAACAAGCAGAAGAATAAAAACAAAAGCCTCCGATATGGAAAACCCATGTCGGAGGTTTTTACTCTGTTTTGAGAAAATGCGGGATAAGTTCTTTGCAAGCAAATCAGCCACCGCTCCGCAGTATTGATAATGAGCGATATCAATACGTACCACTTATAACGATCTCGATTTGTATGGTCTTTCTTTCCGGAAACAACCAGTAATCATGCCCCCCTCCGGGAGGGGGGATATAACGCGCTGCCCTGAGCCAAGCGCAGGGGGGAGAGCGCGAGGAGAAACGGTTTGCTCGAGTAATATCCTAACACAGGAAGTCAAGATGCAACACGCGCAGAAAATCATCGTATTCGCATTCTCCCCCTTTGAATATTCCCTTCGGGATATTTTCCATCCCCCTCCCGGAGGGGGACTTATTTAGGAGTCCGCCTTCACAGACAAAATTTCGCCAACGGCACAAGATCACCCGTGCATCTCACATCCCTGCAAAAAGCTCTACCAACTCGCTTGGCTTCTCCACCAGCACCTTTGCACCTGCGGCACTCAACACGTCCGCGCCGCGATATCCCCAGCTCACGCCCACGGGTAAGCAGCCTGCATTGATGGCGGTCATCATATCCACGTCGCTGTCGCCGACAAAGGCGCATTCCTCGGGTGCGACGCCCATTTTGGCACAAATCTCCCACACCGCCGTGGGATCGGGCTTTGTGGGCACGCCCTCGATCTGTCCCTGCGCGATCTTGACCGTGCCTGCAGGCAGCAGCTGCGCGGCAAGTCCCTTGACCATTCTGTCCTGCTTGTTGGAAAGAATGGCAAGCGCGTACTTCTCTTTCAGCGCGCACATCGCCTCGACCATGCCGTCATAGCACATATTGGTGTGCGTATAGGTTCTGTCATACATGCCGTGGTACACCCGCAGCACCTCATCCACGCGTGCGGGGTCTGCGCTCACGCTCTCGGGCAACGCCTGCCTGATCAGCTCGCGCGCGCCGTGATTGATAAAGCGGCGGATATCCGCATCGGTATGCGTGGGGTATCCAAACTGCTCCATGGTCAGATTCACACCCTCGCGGATGGCGGATATCGTGTCCGCAACCGTGCCGTCCAGGTCAAAAATAATGGCTTTTATCATAACAAATCCCCTTGGTTCATTTCTCGCTACATTATAACATATCCGCGCGATTTTGTCAATTTTGCACAAGCGATTTCTTGCAAATTTTGTAAAAATCATGATTTCACATCTGTTTTTTGTGCAAAATATATGGTATAATAAATATAATCGTGAATTATGCCAAAATTTGAGTATAGGGGTAGAATATGATCAGAAACGATTTGAGAAACATTGCAATCATCGCGCACGTTGACCACGGCAAGACCACCTTGGTTGACGGGCTTTTGCAGCAGGGCGGCATTTACCGCGACAACCAGGAGACCGTAACCCGCGTTATGGACTCGGGTGCGCTTGAAAAGGAGCGCGGCATTACCATTCTGGCAAAGAACACCGCAGTACATTACAAGGATACCAAGATCAACATCATCGACACCCCCGGACACGCCGACTTTGGCGGCGAGGTAGAGCGCGTGCTCAAGATGGTCAGCGGCGTTATTCTGCTGGTTGACGCAGCAGAGGGTCCCATGCCTCAGACCAGATTCGTATTGCAGAGAGCATTGGAGCTCAACCACCGCGTCATCGTTTGCATCAACAAGATCGACAAGCCCGATGCGCGCCTTGGCGAGGTTGAGGACGAGATCTTAGAGCTTCTGATCGACCTCAACGCAAGCGACGAGCAGCTGGACTCCCCCATGCTGTACTGCTCGGGCAGAGAGGGCAAGGCATCCTTTGACCCCGATAACCTGGGCGACGACCTTACCCCTTTGTTTGAAACCATCGTAGACTACATCCCTGCCCCCGAGGGCGACGAGGACGGCGAGCTGCAGCTGCTGGTTTCCTCGATCGACTACAACGACTTCGTAGGCAGAATCGGTATCGGCAGAATCGAGCGCGGCAGACTCAAGGTCAACCAGGACGCGCTGATCACCAACTACTACTCAAATGAAACCCCCAAAAAGATCCGTATCGTGACCGTGATGCAGATCGACGGCCTGAACCGCGTGCCCGTTGAGGAGGCAAAGGTTGGCGACATCGTATGCTTCTCCGGTGCGGGCGAGATCTCGATCGGTGACACCATCACCGCCACCACCTGCCCCGAGCCCCTTGAGTTCGTCAAGGTCAGCGAGCCTACCATGGAAATGACCTTTGCGGTCAACAACTCCCCGCTGGCAGGCAAGGAGGGCAAGTTCGTCACCTCCCGTCAGATCCGCGACAGACTCTACCGCGAGCTGCTCAAGGACGTTTCCCTGCGTGTGAACGACGGTGACACCACCGACGAATTCCGCGTTGCGGGCAGAGGTGAAATGCACCTCTCCATTCTGCTGGAAACCATGCGCCGTGAGGGCTTTGAGCTGGCTTGCTCCAACCCCCGCGTGCTGCTCCGGGAGATCGACGGTGTCAAGTGCGAGCCTATGGAGCGCGTCACGCTTGACGTGCCCAACGAGTACGTTGGTGCCGTTGTGGAAAAGCTTGGCCAGCGCAAGGGCGACCTCTTGGAAATGAATCCCCTTGGCTCGGGCAACCGCATGAGAATTGAGTACCTCATTCCCTCTCGCTGCCTGTTCGGCTACCGCTCCGAGTTCTTGACCGCAACCCACGGAGAGGGTACCATCAACACCATTTTCGCAGGCTACGAGCCTTACCGCGGTGAGATCACCATGAAATTCACCGGCTCTCTGATCGCATCCGAGGCAGGCGAGACCACCCGCTACGGTCTGTACCAGACCCAGGAGCGCGGCAGACTGTTCGTTGGTCCTCAGACCGCTGTGTACGAGGGCATGATCGTGGGCGAGAACCCCAAGAACGACGACATTGCCGTCAACCCCTGCAAGGAAAAGCACCTGACCGCCATCCGTTCTGCGGGCGCGGACGAAAAGCTGCTGCTCACGCCCCCCATCATCATGACGCTGGAGGAAGCGATCGAGTATATCACCGACGACGATCTGATCGAGATCACCCCCAAGTCCATCCGTCTGCGCAAGAAGATCCTGAATACCGAGCTGCGTATGAAGGAAATGATGCGCAAGCGCCGCGCTATGGAGCAGGGCAAATAAAAGCAACGTCAAGGGCACTCCCACAATTTCGGGAGTGCCCTTTTCATTACCCGAGCGGACAACCGTGCTGTTTAGCCCGCAGCTCCCCCTCACCCGACTGCGTCGGGAGCTACCCCCCGGGGGTAGCCTTTATAACGCGCGTCCCCGCGTCCCCGTAGGGGCGACCATCGGTCGTCCGCCGCGTCCCCGTAGGGTCGCAAAAAAGAGCCAAGTCTATGCGACTTGGCTCTTTGGTTTTGTGTTATTGGTTTGTGAATTCAGCGAAGCAGATAAATTGGCAGGATTGCTGCGATCTTGCCGCCGCACCAGTAGCGTTGTTGCTGTTGTTGTTGAAATCGATATACGCATTCTGCAGCTGTCCGTTATCAACGAATTCAAGCTCCAAGGTAAAGATTACCGTTTCATTGTTAGCAAGCTCTATCGCTTCCTGCCCGGACAAAACTTTATCCGCTGCATTAGCAAAATTATACGGGGCATTTATAAAGGTGGGCTGCAGCCCGTTTGTATACAGCGATTCGTCAACCGTCATCAAATAACGGTCAATATTGGGCAGATCCAACACCTCAGTGGTTGTTGCGCTGTCGCCTGTACCCTTCTTCAGCTTCACAGAATTGATTCTGATCTGCGTATCGAAATAATGATACTGTTGGACATTCGGCTCATCAGTCTGGACTATATACGGCGTCGAGAAACCCTGACGGGGCGCGCCCAGCAAAAGGCGCAGATCGATCGGTTCACCGGAATTGTTCGTGACCGAAATGGTAAAGGTCACCGTGTCGCCGGGGATCAAATCCGTATACTTATGAGCCTGAGAGCCATCCTGTACTACCTCGTCAATCTTGACGGAAATTTTCGGCGCGCCGCGTGAGACCACGCTCATGCCCTGCGCCATGACCTCGGTGTTGTTGGAGAACCAAGCCAGCGAGTTATCGTAGAACGCATACAACGCCACGACCAGCACCGCGCCAACCACAACTACCGAAAGCAGGGACGCAAAATATTCTTTTTTGAGCTTATTCATCATAGAAGCTTGTGCGCCCCCTTTCTGTTAGGATGTTGGTGTGATTATTTCGAGAACGTCCTCGTACAGATCCGCAAGGCCTTTGATTGTAGCTTTATAATTGCTACCGAAAGTAAATCTGATATGTCGTTTGGTTCCCGTAGGTCCGGCATCACCGATAAATCGATATATTTTGATTTCTTCATTACAAATTCTGTTCAATACGCCTTGATCATTCTTAGGAAGCATCATCACAAAATGATACGTAGGATAATAAAGGGAATAATCCTCTTGTGCTGTATTTTGAATGCCCTCAAACTTTTTGTCAACCGTAACAATGTCACCGTTGTTAGCATACACGAAGTCGATGTTGCCGAGAGGAGAAGCACTGGAGCCATCCGCGCCTGCGCCCGCTGCACCGGAAACCGAGAAGTAGGAAACAGACAAGGGACCGTTGCCTGAGCCGAGGAAATAGAATCCGCTCTGTGTAATCTCAAAGGAGTGGTAAACAAATGCGACCTCGCCACCGAGATAAACATACGTGGGGATGGCATCACCGTCTGCATCTTGTAACTCTTGATATTTCGGCTGACCTGTTTCCTCATCGATAACGTGATTGCCGTTTTCATCTACCACAGGAGATTTAAACTTAGAGACTGTCAAAATATACTTTTTATCACTCTCATTCGCTGCAGATTTGGAGATGGGCAAATTGAAAGAATCATCCGGATCAGTAATATCAAAATTAAAGCTCGTGCCTGTAGTATTCACTTTCCAGAAACCCACCGTACCGTTTGACACCTGCTCGGGATTCACCGCAACGATGATATTGATATACGAAGGGTCTTCCACTGAAGCTTCCGAGATGTAGAAAGAGATCATACCGGAAGGGATGGTTACGTATTGACCGGTTGTTCCTATCTCCGTGTTCACTACGCCGCCTGAGTTGGTATCAAGCGAATCACCAAATATCCAATTAAATATTGGATTTTGACTCAACTTGAGCGAATAGCTTCCATCTGTCTGCTTGGAAAGCTTCACAATATGATTAAGCTGTGTCAAGTACTTTCCCTTACCGCTATTCAAATTGTACGAGCGGATTGGAGCCAGTGTATATCCGCCATTCCCATCGTTTTCAAACACATACTCTGAAGGATTAAACTCATAAGCTGGCGTACCGGTAACAAAAAGGTTCTTAGGTTCCAAGGCTGCGGCTTTTTCCACCTTATAAATATTGAACAAATAATAATTCGCGAGTGTTTCAGCATCAGGGGCAGTTTGCTCGCCATAGTCTTCTGTAACATGGTCAAACTGAAATTCCGCAACACCATTATCCAAGTGAAAATCAATAGTGGTTCTACCTGCTTTAGTGTAATTAATTAGCACATGCCTTCCACTAAAAGCGTATTGATTGTAAACAGCAAACTTCCCGTTTTCGTAGTCAAACGACCATTCGTAATCTATGGAATTATCAGTTGTGCTAGTTGCATCTGTAAAAGTAGGAGTTGCATTAGAATAACCCCAGCCACCTTGAAGGATGGAAGAAAGCTGTGAAGACACACTAAATGCTTTTTTAGTAATCGGATCGACAAATGTCTTGCTCGCGGTATACTGATATGCATGCTCGAAAACATCTGATTTTGCACTTGCTAAATAAAACCCTGTATCAGGGGTGCCGACAGCATTGGGGGTGTTTATTAATAGCTCACCGTTTTGATCACAAAAATCACTAGCATAAATGATTTCATACTCACCATTTGTTGTTCGAGCATTTATGGGAAGAACAAAAAATTTATCATCTTCCCAGCCGTCACCACCTGCATCGTGATAAGTCAAGATGTAAAAGGCGTGTTCTTCTAGTGCTTGGTCACTTGTTAGCGCCGTGAACTTATATGAAGCTCCTGATCGGTCAGTTGCTGTATCTGCTTGAAGTTGAAAATTGTTTTTGTTAGCTGTTGTAGAAACCTTTACACTGTCAGGGGATTTCCAAATCTTTTGCACATGGTCAACATGTCCGGGATTTCTAGAAGAAGCAGACATTGCAAATGTGAACACAGTATCCTTGAACACATAATAATTTGTTTGTATTTCGTCATCATCTCCAAAAATGCCACCGCTTTCCAGAGTTTCTGTCATGGTAACCGTTTGAAATAGCGAAATATATTTTCTAGTATCTTTTGCCCCGGTCTCTGCATCAACCACATTGTATTTCGGGTTGTGTTTCCACATATCGGTAACATCATAGATGCCGTTTGGGTTTATTTCCGGGACGGGATCAGCATAATCGCCAATATCGGTCTCGCCAACCGTACTCTCATGCTCGTTAAACAGCGTTTCCGCCATCATGTAACCGGTTAGCGAACCGGAAATAGAGCCACCGCCACCGAAGCCGCCTTCAACCAACGTGTCGCCGTCGGTAACGCCACTACCCGCACCGCCGATCATGTTGCCGTCCTGTGTGTCGGGATTAACGTGCTCCAGCATACCGACAAGACCGGTGATGCTGTAATAGTTGATTTCCCCGGAGTCAGCAAGACTAAACGCGCTGACCGCTTCCGAAGAATAGAATACGCTGATATCCTCAATGACCGCAAACGTAGCGTGACCTGCCACGATGCCTACGTGGTGAGATTCCTGATGATCCTGATCTGTGGTCTCATTCGATCGGGTATGTTCAGGGAATTGACTCCACCACTTCTCTACAAGTTCATTAAGCACGTAATCAAAGGTTATGTTAGACTCAATGGTCACGTCAGCCAGCATCAAGTTGCGAATTTCCGCAGAATAACCTTGCACGGTCGGTCTGTCCGGGTTAGTCTCGTTATCAAGAGTACCCTCATAGCCTACGTATCCGAAAAAGCCGATATCCGGCTCATCTGCACTTGCGCTGACCGTAAGATTTGCAATGGTAGAAGTTGAAACCCCGTATCCATTTTCGGGCGTTTTATCGGATTTGTATTCCGTTTCGCCCGTAACAAATGCGCCTTTGATCACACCGGTAAAGGGGTTTGCATGCGTACCGACGGGTGCCATTCTCATGCCCTCACAGTCGATGGCAACGGGCGAGCCGTCCGGTTTGCAAACAAGGAAGAAGGCTTGTGTTTCCTTTTCAAAGAAGCCGTTGTTCTGCAAAACCGAGAGGTTCTGCACGTGGTACTTTTCCGAAATGACGTAAGGGTTCTTTTCGGTTCCCCAAGGAATCGCGTTGCCCTCCGCGTCCTCATTAGCATAGCCGGCAGCCGTAACGTCGGGATCGGTAAAGTCCAAGGTGTCAAAAATCAATTCGATCTTTGCCGAGTTATAACCGGTGGAAGTAAAGATCGTTTGGAAATAAGCAAGCGAGGGAGCGACAAAGCTTACAACAAGCGATGCCGTCAGCAAAAGAAGGAGCACGCACACAAAAATGCGCGATATAGCAATTTTTTTATGCATTTGCAGGCTCCTTTCTTATGAGTTGGTTTCGGGGGTTACGTAAAGCTGAATGCCTACCTGGTATGCCAGGTAGAAGGGCATGTCGGCGTACAGATAGTCGATAAAATACTTGTACAGATCCATGTTGGGCTGCAGCTTGATATAGAGATAATAGTATTCGGGAGGGTTATCCGTATCGGTGGGCGCAAACGTGCCGATGGGCTCATCGGTGGAATTCTTAGTAATAGTATAAGAGGTGGCGCCGTTTTCCTTGGTCATCGTTGCAACGGGGCTCATCTCTTGATCCTTGAAGAGAAAGTCCAGCGTTGCAAACGTCATATCCTGGGAAGGAGCGTTTTCAGAAAGTGCGCAAGCATAGGACACGAAGGTGTCACCGTGCGTTGTCTCAATGCCCTGCACCTGGGTCAGCTTTTCGCCGGTGATAGGTATTCTGTCCTCGTTATAGATCTTGAAATGATTGCCAAAAGTAACGGAATGCGTGCCGTTCTCGTCATACGCGCCGTAGGAAACTGCTGCGTGCACCTTGGTTCCCATGGAATAGGGAATCCTGATCGCATAGAAAACGTAGTTATCGTTCTCCAGGAAGTTCAAGTTGGTGATAATACCAAACTGCAGATCTTCGTCTGCAATCGAAAAATTCGTAACTGTGGTACCGTCCTCAGCCGTAGTCGACGACTCAATGCTTCCTATGGGAGTACCGATACCGAGCGGGTTGCTCTCGGTTCCCTCCACGACCGTAGCCTTAGCGGGGGTGCCGTCGGTCTGTTCGCTCTCTTTGTCAAAGGTAATCTTATAGAAGGTATATTTCGGTGTACTACCGGCGGCGAATTGGATGGTGGAGGGCCAGGCGTTTTGTATCCAACCATACGAAATGCTCACCAAGGTAAGCGCGATCAGGCATGCCATGAGAATGGGCAACGTGATCCTGCATCTTTTCATTTCTATCCCCTCCTTTTCCTTTGAAAATATATTCCGATAAACTAAAAAAGCTGCAATCAAAGCATGGCTATGCTTTATTGCAACTGGCTGGCCTTTTCATAGGTCCCTATAGCTTTGCGTCCCTGCCTTACGACAAGTTTGCCCTTAAAGTGATATATATACATTTTCATTGTAACATGTTTATGCGGAAATGTCAATAGTTATGCCAAAAAAAATCAAAAGCGCAAAAGTTGGCGAAAAATCGGGCTTTGCGCAGCTGCCGCACTTGACACAGGGGCACTTACAATGTATAATGAAGAAAACACGCACACGTGGGGGGTGAAGCAATGCATTCCGAAATAACACACCGCGCGGGGCTGGTCTCGGTCTCCTTCCGCGCGCACGCGCCGCACGAGATCCTTGGCGCCATGCAGGCTGCGGGGCTTTCCTATATTGAATGGGGCAGCGACGTGCACGCGCCCTGCCATGATGCGGCGCGGCTTGACGAGCTGGTCGCGCTGATGCGCGAGTTTAGCGTGGAGTGCAGCTCGTACGGCACGTACTTTCGCGTAGGGGCAACGCCGATCGGTGAATTGGAGCACTATATCCTTGCCGCCAAGCGCCTCGGCACAAACGTCTTGCGCGTGTGGTGCGGTACGAAATCGGGCGCGGACATGACGGAGGATGAGGTCACTTCCCTGCTGGATGCTTGCCGCGCGGCGGCTGCATTGGCACAGGCGCACGGCGTGACCGTCTGCACCGAATGCCACCGCGGCACCTTTACCGAGCGCGCCGAGGATGCGCTGCACCTGATACGCGAGGTCAACTCACCGCATTTTCGCACCTACTGGCAGCCCTTTCAATGGTGCACGGTGGAGCAAAACCTGGCGTACCTGCGCACGCTTGCGCCCTACGTCACCCACCTGCACGTATTTCAATGGAAGGGCGACGCGCGGTTTCCGCTTGCCGACGGCATTGCCGAATGGCAGGGCTACCTTTCCCTGCTTGACACCCCGCACACCCTGCTGCTTGAATTTATGCCGGACGACCGCCTGTCCTCGCTGACTGCAGAGGCGGACGCGCTGCGCGCCATCATGGGGGAAACGATATGAAAGCGATATTTTTGTGCAACCGCGAGAGCGACGTGCGCCGCGTCTACCACGCGGACACAATCACGCGCCTGCAGACCATGTGCACGCTTGACGGGCGCATCTACTCCTCGGCTGATCTTGCCGACATTCCTGCCGATACCGAGATCATCTTTTCGACCTGGGGCATGCCGTCCTTGACCGAGGCGCAGCTCGGGGCGCATCTGCCGCGTCTGCAAGCCGTCTTTTACGCAGCGGGCAGCGTGCAAGCCTTTGCGCGCCCCTTTCTTGCCTCGGGCGTGCGCGTCTTCAGCGCATGGCAAGCCAACGCCGTGCCCGTTGCAGAGTACACCTTGGCGCAAATCTTGCTTGCAAACAAAGGCTTTTTTGCGCAGGCGAGAGATATGAAGATCATGCAGCCCGCCCCTCGCAGCACAGCCTACCTTGGCAACTACCGACAAAGCGTGGGTTTGATCGGTTGCGGATCGATCGGCTCGCTTGTGGCAAAAGCCTTGCAGCATTACGACCTTGACGTGTACGTGTACGACCCCTACCTTTCGGACGAGCGTGCCGCTGCGCTTGGCGTGCAGCGCTGCGGGCTGGACGAGCTGTTCCGGCGGTGCGCGGTGGTGTCCAATCACCTGCCCAACAACGCGCAGACGCGCGGCATGCTGACATACGCGCAATTCTCGCGCATGCGCCCCTACGCAACCTTCCTCAACACCGGGCGCGGCGCGCAGGTGGTGGAGGACGATCTGGTGCGCGCACTCTCCGAGCGTCCCGATCTGACCGCGATACTGGACGTGACCGATCCCGAGCCCAGCCCCGCAGGGCATGCGTTCTACGCCCTGCCGAATTGCATCCTGACCCCGCACATCGCGGGCAGCCTTGGCAACGAGGTCTGGCGCATGTCCGCCTACATGGCTGACGAATTTGCAAAATACCAAAAAGGCGAGCCCGCGCAATTTGAGGTGACCGAAAGCATGCTTGCAACTATGGCGTGAAATACACAATACCCGCCCGACGGCGTACCGTCGGGCGGGTGTCTTTTATGTACCGCTTCTGTAATTCTCCGCCTGGAGATTGAACATATAGGCATACTTGCCGTTTTGTGCCATGAGCTCGTCGTGGCTGCCGGCCTCGATCAGCTTACCGCCATCAAACATATAAATACGGTCTGCATGGCGCGTGGTGGACAGACGGTGTGAGATAAAGATGACCGTCTTATCCTCCGCATACTCGTACAGCGCACGGTTGAGCTCATATTCGGCATTGGGATCGAGCGCAGAGGACGGCTCGTCCAGAATAATCAGATCGGCATTCTGATAAAACGCGCGTGCTATGGCAATCTTTTGTGCTTCACCGCCCGAGAGTATGACGCCGTCATCTTCAAATTCGCGGGTCAGTTGAGTATCGATCCCCTTTTCCAGCGTGGCAAGCTTATTCGCAAACGTGCTTTTGGTCAAGGCATTCAACACGCGCTCGCGCTGTCTTTGCCCTTCCTCTCCCTCTGCAAGCTCACCGCCCACCACGTTTTCCGCAACAGTAGCGGCAAAAATGCGATAATCCTGGAACACCGCTGCCACTCTGCCGCGCAAATCTTCAAGTTCATACTCACGCAAATCGTGTCCGTTATAGGTGATACTGCCCTCGGTTGGATCATACAGACGCATAAGCAGTTTGGTCAGCGTGGTCTTGCCTGCACCGTTGTAGCCAACGATAGCAATCTTCTCTCCTCGTCTGATCTCCATATCCACGCTCTGCAGCGCGGTCACGTCCCCCTCTTTGCCGTGATAGGCAAAGCGCAAACCCTTGACGCAAAGCGACTCCAGCGGCTCGGTTTTCAGCACACCGCCTACAATTGTCGGTTTGATACTGAAGAAATGAATGATCTTTTTGACAAAGATGCCGTGCTGATGATACGCCATCAAGCCTCTGCCCATTTCCTGCAAACGCCAGCCAAGACTCCAGATGGCGTTAACACCCACGGCAAAGCCGCCCAGTGTTACACCGCTTTCCGGCACCATGAGCATCTGCCAAAGCAGGATCAGCATGACGGCATAATTGGCGAAATCCAGGATCAGCAAGAACAAAAAGTCATAAAACATATACTTCTTGCCGTACTCTACCGCATTTTTTTGCATCGCCTTTGTCGCCTCTCGGTAATCGTCGTGCAAATTCTCGGAAATGCGCGAAATGCGCAGCTCCTTGGCATAATCCGGTGTGGTATATACGCGCTTGATGTAATCGCGGCGGTGGCGCATGGGAGTGATCTCTTCCTCCTGCTTTTTGCTCAGCGCATTGGTGCGTCGGGAAATTAAAATGCGGAACACCCCGGAAGCAAGCAGAATACACGCCACAATGGGGCTGACGCCCGCAATGACGCCCACGCCCACAAGCATAGTTACAACGTTGGAGATCAGCCCGCCGGTGCCCTCAATCAGCTGGATGACGTGCGGCCATGCACCCTGCATGGAGAAAATGAATTCATTGAAAAACTCGGGATCGTCGTAATTGGCAAGGTCAGTCTTGGATGCATGCGCGAAGATATCACTGTACAGCTTGCGGTTGATGACCTCGCGAAAGCGCGGCAGCATGACAAGCTGATACACAGTGTGCAACGCACGCCCGATCAGTAAAACACCCATATATGCAAGGATCAGCGCGAGCAGCTTGCCAAACACCGTGCCGCCTTCGATTCCGTTATACAGGTGCTCGGTATATAAAAGTCCGGCTGCAGGCAAAGCACCCATCATAATGCCGTACAGCACGTTTGTGATCACGTACCAAGGGGAGTAACGCCAGATACGCCGCAGCATCCAAAGATCCGCCTTGAGCGCACCTTTTTCACGCGGTTTGCGTTGCTTGGGTGTCTTTTTTGCTTTACTCATGCAATCACCTCCCCACTCTCCCGGTAATTCTCCGCCTGCTTGCGGAACATGTCTGCATAAATGCCGTTCTGCGCCATGAGCTGCTCGTGCGTGCCGCTCTCGGCAACTCTGCCGCCATCGATCAGATAGATCTTGTCCGCTAATACCGCGCTGGAAAGGCGGTGGGAGATAAAGATCACACCGCAATCTGCACAGGCGTCCAGCATGGTGCGATACATTTCGTATTCCGCAATGGGATCAAGAGCTGAGGACGGCTCATCCAAAATGACAAATCGGTTTTGCTTGGCATACACGTGCGCAATCGCCATTTTTTGTGCCTCGCCGCCCGAGAGCATAATTCCGGCAGGGTCAAATTCTCGGGTCATGCAGGCGTCAAGCCCGCCGTTTTGGCAGAGCTTTTCCCAAATGCCCGCGCTTTGCATGGCGTTAGTGATAGTCTCGGTATCCCCTTCGACGCGCCGCGCAAGCGTCACGTTCTCAGCGGCACTGACCGCAAACAAATGAAAATCCTGCATAACTGCCGCAAACATATCGCGATATTCGCGCGTGGAGAGTGCCCGGATCGGCACGCCGCCATACGAAATCTCGCCCTCGGCATCGTAAAGCCGCAGAAGCAGCTTGACCAACGTGGATTTTCCCGCGCCATTTGCGCCCACAATGGCAATGCGCTGCCCTGCACCAAAGGTCATGGAAATATCCTGCAGTGTGGGCGCGGCAGCACTCTCGTATTGGAAGCTCACGTGGCGCAGCTCAATGTCCCCACCCTTGGGCAGCGGCGTATCGCCGTCCGTCAGCTTAGGCTGATATTCCAAAAACTCCCGCATGGTGTCTATATATTGGGCGTTTTTTCTGAAATTCATGAACTCCTCCAAGGAATCCAGCAGCACACCCGAAATGCGCGAGGTCGTGTTAAGCACCACGAAGCAGTCGCCATATCCCATCAGCCCCTGCACAACAGTGCGCCAAACGGCATATACCGTAGTCAATATGGTTGGAAGTATGTTGCCAAAAACGATACAGCCGCATTCGATCACGGTCAGAAATAAGCCCTTTTGGGCATGGATGCGTCTGCAGGTCTCGGATGCATCCTTCATATATTTGAGCAGATATCGCGGCATACGGGTAAGACGCAGCTCCTTGGCATACTCCGCTACGAAAAACACGCGATGGGGATATCCCTTACGGCGGTCGATCTTACGGATCTCCATATCCTTGTCATGCACGCCCTTTTGATATTTCGCACGCAACGGGATGGTTACAAGCGGAATCAGCGCGAACAGCAAAAACACGGGATGCACCGACACCACCAAGCCCACACAAAGCGCCAGATCGACCACGCACCAAAGAATGCCCGCCACATTATCCAGCACGTTCATGGCGCGGCCATCGGCTTCTCCGAGCGCCTTGACGAACTTATCGTAAAATTCGGGATTCTCATAGCAGGCAAGCTCTACCTTGTCGGCATGCTCAAAGATCTTCAGATTGACCTGCTGCCCGACCGCATACCTGCGCTTTTCATAATACAGCTGCCAAAAGGCGTTATTGAGCAGATCGGCAGACAGTTCAAGTGCCACAAACAGTACTGCCATCCATAAAATATCGTAAAACCCCTTGCCCTCGCCGACAGCGTTAAGCGCATATTGCAGAAGGTAGGTTGAGCCCAAAAAATAGGTTGCGCTGACCAATGCCGCCATGCCAAGGCGCAGCGGAATCAGCCAGGGGTCAACGCTATGGATGATCCTTAGCATATACAGATTGTTCCGTATCACCCGTTTCATGGGCAGCCTTTCCTGCTTTGGCTTTTTTTGACTGTCCTTTTTCTTTGAGTGCTTCACCAATTGAATCACGCTCCTTTCACACATACTACAGCGATCATTGTACCATGCGCACCTTTCCCTGTCAAGCAACCGTTGGTTTGATCTGCTAACCGATCCGGTTAGACAAAAAAAGGTGCGCAGCAATGCTACGCACCGAAAAACGTAGCTCCATTGCTGCGACACAATTGTTTTCAGCCCCAAAGATAAGCGTACGAAAACAGAGCATACATTTTTACCGTGAAGTAAAAAGGTACACTTAGGGCTTTAGGGTTCTTTATGCAATTGTGTCGCACGGTTATTATAGCCGAAGAGAGCCGAACTCACACGGTTTTGAGCGGCAAATATCTGCACCTGCTACAGAGAAAATACTCGCAATATCTTATATTGCTTCGCATTTTCTCTTTGCATCTGCGAAATATTTGCTCGCGCAAAACTGCGCAGCACCCTCCGGCGTTGTATTTTTTGATGGATTTTGTCAAAGCGAGGCGAAGCAAGATACGCATCTTGCAAGACGAGATTTGGCGAAAGACGCGAAAAATACTCGCCGCAGGGCGTATGAGTTCGGCTCTCTTCGGCTATAGCATGTTTTTCGCTATTTGTAAAGAGATTTCCGAAAAAAGTGAGCGGGAGCATATGGAATCAATGTCATTAAGTTAAGAAAAACCTACTGCAGACAAGAAAGCGGAACGGATGCGCGCCAAAAAGCCGTCCCCTCGGGGGAAGGTGGGCTCCCGTAGCGTAGCGTCACGGGAGGAAGGGGTCGACTATTCAACGCGGGAAACCGTCATTTTGTCAATTATGTATGCGATTTGTAC
>JAZOVZ010000047.1:0-3541 GCA_045658965.1 Eubacteriales bacterium | reverse complement strand
CTCCACTCTTGCAATATTCATCTCGTCCAGCACCGTGACGTACATGTCGTCGCTGTAATTAGCCTCGTACATCTTCTGCAAGAGCAAAGTCTCGTTGAACTTGCCCGTAAATTCATTATAGTAACCGATCATATCGGTCCTTTCCTTCCACATGGGCTGGATGGGCACGATGACCGAGGGGTTGCCGATAAATTCACCGAACGCGTATGCAAGCGAGGTCTTACCCGTACCCGACATACCCTGCATGACAAGGATGTGTGACACGCCCAGATTGGAGATAAAGCGGCGGATATCCGAAATATCGTAGTAAAGTCCCAGATTGCCTGCCGCATACGCACGGAAGCTTTCGCAAAAGCTTGCAAGCGTGACCTCGGACTTATACGCGGGAGAGGTGTACTTTCTCATGATATCGTCGGTCTTTGCCAGCATGAAAAATCTGCTCTCACCGTCCGCTCTTTCCGGCTCGCCCGGACGCGCAGTGCTTCCCTTGCCGCCCGTGGCAGTCCCCTTGCTTTCGGGAACGGGATCCTCTTTTCCGTCCAGCCGCGCACTCAGCTTTGCTTCGGGCTGTGCCTGGATCTTGCGTGCCTTTTTGCTCTTTCTGCTCACGGACAGAATCAGCGCAAGCAGCAAAACGGGCAAAAGCACCGCCAAAAGCCCCAGCACAAATACCGATTCCGAAGGAACGAGCGGATTATCCATGGGCAAGCCGCTGCCTAAGGGTGCCATGAAAATGGTTAGCGCGGCAACCAGCCCAAAGAATAAGATCAGCACCAGCAGCACGATATATTTGATTTTCGGATGTTTCTTTCGCATATCCGAATCCTCGCCGTTCAAGATAAATTCCCTTGCGCCAGCGGCGCGCCCGGGTCAGGCTTTGTTACTTTTTATTCGACCACAAAATATCCTTGCGAATACGCTTTTTGGTCAGCTTCCAGTTTTTCTCGAACATATCCTCAAACCAAGCGTATTCACGCTCCAGCTGGGCAATATATTCTCTGGTAGTGGTGTCCTCTGCGGGCACCTCGCCCACGCGGTGCTGCAGCGCATGCACGCGCGCACGCAAGCCGTTGATCTCGGTTGCGGCTGCCTCGTTCTGCTCTGTTGCCAGGGCAAGCTCGGCATCCTTCTCGGCAATTTTTTGCTCACAGGACGCAATCAAAGCCTCGCGCTTTTCGGCAAACCTTTGCTCACATTGCGCAAAGTACACAGCCGACAGCTTTTGCGCCTCGCGATCCACCGACTTTTGCAGCGTCTCGGTTGCGACGCGAAGCTGGTCCGCGTGACGCGTCAGCATCTTATTCTGCTCCTCCAGCGCAAGCAAATATTCCTCCATGGACGCCTGCGATTCGTGCGCCCGAAGCTTGAGCTGCTCCAACTTTTCGCGCCGTTGCTGCTCCGCCTTCTCCTGCCGTGCCAATTCCTCGGCAAGATATCGCTGCTCAAGCAGCTTGCCGGTCTCGCTGCCATACTTGTACGCTAAATAAGAGGTCAGGGCGACCAACTCGTCCACCTCGCCCTCCAAGGCGTCGTCAAAGGGCTTTTGCTCTACGTTTTTGTGCTCTATGGTATAGCCGTCACCCTCGTACGCGACCAGATAATCGTACAGCTCGACTGCGTACTTGAAATTGTTATCCATACGCAGCACGTTGGTTCTGGTAATGGGGGGAGAGATCAGCGGTGCCTTGGCAACCTCCTTCATCAAGGGGGTCATGAGCAGCATGTTGGTAATGATTCTGATCGCCTCCACACGCTCAAGCATGGTGCTCTTGCCCTGCTCGGTCAGCGCATAAGGATCGTTTTTGGCGTTTTCCTCAAACCGCAGCTCCAGTTCAACCGTGCGCTTGCCCATCGTGACCTTTTTGTGCGTTTGCAGCGTGGCGTGATAGGTATTCCCCATCTCGGCGATCTTGGAATAGCGCATTTCCACAAAATCGCTCATAAAGGTCAGCAGCAGATACAAAAATCTGTTTTCGTAGACGGTGTAATTGCTGGTATTTTCGGTGATGTAGATCTTATCGGGAATCAGCATCTCCCCTTCCTCGGGCAGGTGCGTGATCATCTCGCTGTGGCGCGCCAAGTGCTCGACCGAATCACGCGAGACCTTTTTGGCTTTGCCGATATCCACGGTCTCGCCCTCGCGGCGAATAAACTGACGCTCTTCCTTGATCGCCTTTTCCACGTAGGGCAGGTGCGTTTCGATAAACTCCACCCAGTCCTGTTCTATATGGCAGACCGTGCGGCGTGCGCAAAGCGCATCCGAAGCGTTGGGCGCACGCTTGACCGCCTCGGTAAAGCGTCGGCTTTGGTCGTGCGTTGCCGTCTGCGCGCGCAGCTGCTTTAAGGCGCGGTAGTATATATCCAGCTCGTGCATATCGGGTTTCCTTTCATAAAAATCATTCATATAACAAAGAACTCGGGATTAATCAATATTACGCGCAGAAACCGTTTGGATTCGCATGCTCCCCCCTGCGCTTGGAACAAGCCTGCGCCAGCCTTCCCCCCTCCCGGAGGGGGGCTATATCAGTGGTCCGCTCATTCATTTTCAAGTTGACCGCTGAAATATCGGTTTTCACGCAATTTTCGGTGAATCATGTTACCGTTGACGGTTGAGTGTCGGTTTAGAAAAGGGCGATGCTACTCCCAAAGCCCCCCTCCGGGAGGGGGGACAATACGCGCTGCCATGTGCCAAGCGCAGGGGGGAGAGCGCGAATAGAAAGGGTTTATGACGCAAATGCGGCTTCGCAGCTTGCAGCAACCAACCTCACGCTGCTCTTTCGAACCTGCGCAAATACTCCTTGCACAGCTTCATGCGGTCGTAGCCGAACAGCTCGTCAAGCGTGTTGCAAAGCCCCTGCACGCTGTTGCGCACGTAAATGGGGTTCTGTGCCTCTAACTTTCTGAACACCTTCTTGGACAGAATATCGTCCAAGGCGTCCAGCTCGTCACCGCCGCAGGCAAGGTATACGGGAATATACTGCCTGATCTGCTTCATAATTCTGTTACCGAACGTGATCTTGAATTTATCGATCATGTACGCATCCAGCTTTCTAAGTCTTCTCGCATTTCTTGCCGTCATGCCGTATTCCTTCTGCGCACGCGCCACCATGGCGTCAAACTGCGCTGCGGATATACGCACCTGCGGCGAGGGTACTGCTTCAAAGAACTGCGTCTTTCTGTCAAGGTTGATGACCATGGCACGGTCATACACCTTATCCGAAATGGCAAAGGTGGAGTCGTCGTTGTTTGCCGTTCCCACAAACCACATATTGGGGGGCAGCTTGAGTCTGCCGCCCTTGAGTAGTGCGGGGTCTCCCTTTTGCACGCCGGACACCACGTCAATGTATCTCTTCCCGGGATCGGGCAGCCCCAAAAGCGAGAGAAATTCCGCAAAGTAATACTCCACTCTTGCAATATTCATCTCGTCCAGCACCGTGACGTACATGTCGTCGCTGTAATTAGCCTCGTACATCTTCTGCAAGAGCAAAGTCTCGTTGAACTTGCCCGTAAATTCATTATAGTAACCGATCATATCGGTCCT
>JAZOVZ010000046.1:0-3972 GCA_045658965.1 Eubacteriales bacterium | reverse complement strand
TCCGACTTTGTGCCGCTTGAATACCCGACAAAACGCCTGCCTGCACAGACAGCTCAAGAGCTTTGGAGGAATAATCCGCGAGCTGATCGGCAGTAGTTGCCATTTCTATGTTATTAACACCGGTGTCAAAATTGTTTGCCTGGAAATTGGTGCGCGCCGCCAATATTTCATCATCTGAATAACCGGCATTCTTGAGCTCACGTTCAGCGACCGCGGGAGCATAGCGCGTATCACCGCCTATAAGGCTTGCATACGCCGCGTTTGCTTGCTGCTGTCGAGCGTTAGCTTCTGCCTTTGCAGCTTCTGCCGCCTCAGTCTCAGCCTTTGTCTTCTTCGCATTAAGCGCATCGACCGTCGGCTGTGCCGCCGCCTGAGCCTCTGCCATCCACGTGTCCAGCTGCAAGGTGTCCGCACCGGTAAACTTCATAACGTATTCAATGTTGGCTCGCACTATAGCGGGATCCACACCGGCCTTGAGCTGGTTGAAGATCTCCTCACGGTATTTTGCGGCTTCGGCATCCGCGGCACTCTGAGCGTTCTGTGCCACCAGCGGATCATTGTACGTGTGCGCATTGGCTATCCAGCCGGAAAGATAACTGTCAAAGTCGTTGCCGTAATGCTGCTGTATCATAGCCATAATAGCCTTGTCGTCCATTCCTTGCTGAATAGCGGTATCAATGGTGCTCTTGATATTGGCCGCCGTTGCCTCCTGTTCCGCAGCAAGCGCCTCCTGCTTGGCATTCTCCTGCGCCGCAAGCTGGGCGTTCTGCGCATCAACTCCCGCAAGATAGTCTGCATAGGATAACCGCTGCTGCACCTCGGTCAGCGCCTTTGTGTCAGCCGCCGCCACTTTGGCACCCTGCATAGCGGAAAATCCCGCACCCGTAAGATAATCGGTGTAGCCCGAGCCCGTCAGCCCCGCGCGCCCCAGCGTCTCGGCATTCTGACCGTAAAGCGCCAGCGTCTTGGCGTAGTCCGTCTCGGCAGCTCGCACCGCCGCGTCGTATTCCTTCTGCGCCTGACCGTTCATACCGCCCTTCGTGAGCCATTCTGTATACGACATACCCGGTATAAGCGTGTTGGGTGTCTTGTATTGACCGCCTGTATACAAAGCCTTTGCCGCCGCTTGAGCTGCCGCAGAAGCCTGCGCCGCCGCCTGATCGCGGCTAAGCAAGGGGATATCAAGTATTTCCGTAGCCTCGTCGCCGTTGTCCTTGTACAGCTCGCTGATGGGCGTGTTTGCTATTTTTGCGTTTCTCTTAATAAGATCTTCAAATGTGTATGCCTTAGCCATTATGCTATACCTCCGTTAATTTGTGCGGCTTGCTGTGTGTCTACCGCCGCCGCGACCTGCTGTGCCCGTGCCGCCGCCTGCTGCTCGGCGCGATAAACTGCTCTGAAATGCTCCACCTGAACGTGTGCGTCGGGATAACCCGCCTTTTCTCGGGCGCGCCATACCGCAAGCTTTGCCACCGTGGACGCGGGATCACCGTAAAGCCCCGCCGTGTAGTCAGCGCCTATCATTTGCCAGCGCAGCTCGGGCTGAGTCACAAGCCCCTGGGACGCATCGCAGGAGAACGTAAACTGATCGTTGACGTACCATTCGCCCGTCTTATCGTCGTATTCGTAGTGATCGTAACGGTTGAAGTATTCGTCATGCACTTGCCCCAGCTCGTCCACATATGAAACGTAGCGCGGCTCGTCCGCATACGCAAGACACAGCTTAAACAGCGCCTCGTCACACTCGGCATACGCCGCCTGCTTCATTACGCGCTTGGACGCCAGACGTCCCGACGCCTGCTGTACCTGCACCTGCTTTGCCACACCCGACTTTGCCGTGGTGTCGGCGTCGCCCTGGAAGGACGCCGTAATACCCAGCGTGTTCTTCGCGTGCTCACGGGCACGAACGGACAGCTGCTGGTCGTGCAGAGTGTTTATCGACGCGTCGATAACACCGAAATCGTTCTTGGTCATGCCCTCCTCAAGAAGCAGCACCTTCTGCCCGGTGGACTTGTCATAAACGAATGAAGATCTCTCGGGCTTTACGGGATAAACACCCGCGCCCATAGATTTTTCCTGAATGTTGGACTCCAGCTTGTTGATCTGCTGTTGCTGATCTCGGATAAATTCACAGTCCGACTGGCCCATCAGCGAGCGATCCTGCGACGTGTTCTTGCGCACCGTCAAAGGATATATGTCGGGACGGTACCAGGGCAAGCGCGTGGGCGCCATCACGACCTCCTCGCTTTCAACCATCATAGGCAAGCCGTCATCCCCGAGGATGGGCGCGCCCAGCTCGTCAATAGCCGGAACACTTACCTTTTTAACCTTAGGTCTGCCGTTCTCGTATACGGGCGACATAGCCGGTATAACGCGACCGTCGGAAAGCACGATATCCTCGTCAAGCTCTTCATATTCGTCGTCCACCGCCTCAAATTCGCCGCCACAGCGACATTTGCCGTCCTCCTGCTCGGATATCTCCTTGCGCTCTCCGCATTTATTACACACGTATTTTTTGCGTGCCCAGTAGTTTTCAACGTCCTCAAGCACCCGATCACCCGACCAAACAAACTTGCACACCGTGTTGTCCTCGTTGCGGTACCACGCCGTGTAAACGCTTACCGTGTCGTCGGGGTGCTCGTTTTCCTCGTCGGGCTCGGCATCCTCCGCCACCGCAAGCGATACGTTGTATCTGAGCATGATATCGTCGCGGGTGGTGTCGTAGCGCACAATGACCGCATCCATGTCCTGAAGCTCGTAAATACCCGGCTGCCAAGTGATAAACTCCATGCTCAGCACCTTGACCGAAGGACGGCCCACGGTATCGTGAGTGCGATATGAATTGTCCCAATCGTTGACGCGCGCCACCGCGCCGTGGATGGGCGACAGACGTTCCTCAATATCGTTCATTTTTTCAAACGCCAGCTCATCGCGCAAGGACATCAGCATAAGCTCGATGCGACGCGCCAGGCGTATATTAAGCTCTGTTTGCCGCTTGGGAGTGACGCGAGGGGAGGGGATCTCCGTAGAGATCTGCGACTCTATCAGCTCATATGTAATGTTGCGCACCACGCTCGCGGGAGATTCGGGCGCACCGTCAATTGCACGTGAGCCCTTGTATTGCTCATAGTTGCGCGTCATAAGCGCGGTGTCGGGCCCGTTTTTGGTCAACCACGCCTGACGCAGATCGCTGAAATATTCCAGCTTGCTTGTATTACCGAAATGTATCATTTTTTACCTCTCAATTTTTAGTATCTCGGCGGCTTGCCGTAAATGCGCTCCATTTCCGCCCTCTCGGCAGATGATGCCCGCCGGTAGTCCTCAAGAAGACTCTCGCGCCATACCGCCGCGGCGTCGCGCGGACGAGCCTCAGGCGGGGATGCCGACTTGACCCAGTAGACCGTAAGATAACGCAAAGCGTCCGGCAAGTGCGTTATGTCGTGCGGCTCGGTCATACAGTCGTCGGGCTTTTTTTCGTCGCGCATTAAAAGCGGAAGATTGCGGATCAACTTGGGACAGTCCGCAAATATGTAAAGCTTGGGGCGCGAGGGTGTCCCTCTCAGGCGCAAAAGATCCTTTATGGATAGCCACCCTGCCTCACGGTCGTTGGAGGACGTCACAAGCGTCACTCCCGCCTCGCGGAATATATCCGCCTTTTTCTTGCCTGTTTCCTGAGAGCGCCCCCATAGGTCGGGAGGCGCTAACGTAAGATAAATGCGCTCACCCTCGGGCGTGTGACTTTTTATAAGCTGCGCCGCCTCGTATATCGGCGCGTTTTCGACCTGCAGCTCACGGTATATGTACACGTTGCCATCGGGAGCGATTGCAGCCCATACGCACGCCAAGCCGTCAAGACCGTAGTCAATAGCGCGGTACCGCCGCCACGCAGGATCAAGCGGTATGGGCGCGATCACGTGATGCTCCCGTCGGAACTCATTAAAATACTGACCGACAAGCACGTCCCACTTGCCC
>JAZOVZ010000045.1:0-5636 GCA_045658965.1 Eubacteriales bacterium | reverse complement strand
CTGCTGCCTGTTCTAAAGATATATCTTACTACAAGGGAGGAAATACGCCCCCGCGTATCTGTCCGCCGCCATGCTTTTGCAGCAGCCACGCCCGGTCATATCCCCGTGGCAAGCGGTATTTGATGTAGGAATATCCGCCATACTCTGTCATACGTTCCTCTTTTTCAATGATATGGCAACCGACTGGCACGGCAATAGCTGCGTCATTATCCACGTACTCACAGCGAACAATGGGTTTTTCAAGGTTTCTGCTTCCTGTCCACATCTGAGCACCTACAGGGCGTTTCTCTATGCTCTCCTTGGTGATATAACGCGCCAGCTGCTCACTGTCATACTTGCCGACATACTCAAACTCAATGATATCGCCATGTGTCCAAAGGCTTTTTATGATCTCCATATCATTCCCCGCGGCATTTATGACAATATGGTGGTGCAGCCGTCCGCCGCCGTGCTTATCCTCGGTTGTATAGATGTATTTGAGTTCCTGCCCTCGCGCCTTGCGGTACTCCCTCAAATGCTTTAGGAAGCTGCGCACATTCTTGATGGCAGCCGCCCGCTTTTCGGGTAAACAATCGTCTCGATAGGTCAGCGTAACAAAGAGATCGGCAGGGCGGAAATTCGTTGCAATCAGCATTTCAAGCCGTACACACGCCGCCTTATCGTTCATGGCTTTCTGTGCAGCTGTGGTCATGCGCGACTTCTCCGCCCGCGCCTGCTGCCCGTCTCGCGGCTCTGGCGCGGTGTATATAATGGTTTTTACGATCTGCCCGGCAATGATTGTCTTTTTCCGCTTTGCCATACACTACCCTCCATTGGAGATGGTAACGCCTCCGGCAGTGTGCCGGAGGCTGTTTATCCTAATTAAATCAATTCGGTTTCTTCATCTTCATCATCATCGAGAGGGATAGCTTCCCCCTGCTCATCTATCATATCGCACCATCCGGGGACCATTTCAACGCAGCAAGCGCCCTTTTCTTCCATGCGCCGCCCCAGTTCCGCCGCCCGCTTCAGTATTTGCCAAGGGATAACCTCCGCCATGGTGGCAGCCATAAACGCACTTCCGACATCAAGTCCGCCGCCCGGTCGGAGAGCGAGCACAATGCCCCGCACATCCTTCTCCCCAAAGGTCCCGTAAAAGTGACTATCTCCGCCCATGCTTGCGCGAGCATATTTCTCTACGCTCTCCCAAAAGCGAATTACTTCTTTATCCGTCATACCGCTGCACCTCCCGCCGTGTGTTCTTCCATCATAGGAATATCAAGCACGGGAATAAGTACACCCCCACGGCGGACTGCAGCAATCACACGATATGCCGTGTCTCCTACCATTGCATAAGGCTCTCCATCCTCAATGAACACATTGGGGAGAGCAGTAGCATCAACAAATTCCTGCTTTTCCATCATACTGCCGTCCCTCCCATCGCCTGCTGCTTCACCCACTCGCGCAAACCCTCGGTGGAGATCACCGTCCGTCCCCCGCACTTAAACGCGGGAAACGAGGGTGTGCGGCTCAGTTCATAGACACGCGCCTTGCAGAGTCCCAGTAGCTCCGCCGCCTCCGGTACGGTCAAAGTAAGTTTTTCCATATTCATTGCCTCCTGTTAAAAAATTGTTGTCGGGATTTTTGCCATGTGTACCAATGGCGGCGGAGATATGTTCGCAGCTATTCCGCCGCCATCCCTTTTGTGTCGGAATCCGACACAAAAGGGCGCTTATGATACAGATTCGATAGTAAAGAGCGAATCGAAATCCATTTCCAACGCACCGCAAATGCCGGTTGCCGTCTTAGGGCTTACGTTCTTCCCCTCTTCTGCACGAATGACAGAAGAGTGAGGGATTCCCGCTGCGGTTGCAACATCCGACTTATTCAGACCACGCAAAACGCGCTCACGCACGATCTTGTTGCCATTGGGAACAATTTTCGTTTTCATGTCTGTACCTCCTTGTGCTATAAAGTGTTTTCAATCACAACTTTACAATAACACCATTTATAAAGTATGTCAAGTATATACTTTAACTTCCTTTACTGTTGACTTTTGTTCTTTATTTAGCTTATAATGCCACTATAAAGGAGGTGACGCTATGGCACAGGATGAGACCTTTGCAACACAAATGCGAAATGCCCGTATAAAAGCAGGTCTAACGCAAGCCGAAGTTGCAAAAAAGTTAAACGTCTCTGCACAAGCAATAAGCAACTTTGAGCGAGGAAAAAACAATCTATCTCCGCACTATGCCAAGATGCTATGCGATCTTTACGGCATTGACTTATCTGCATTTAACGATCAACCGCCACCGGATGCCGATGAGGTTTCTGCAACAGTAGACGCGCTAATTATTAACTCGTATGCACATGATCCAGAGCTTTTCCCCCCAGTACTGCAGTGCCTCAGTTCTCTTGTTAACGCTGTAGACGACATCTTGACGCATTTTTATTTCTATAAGAATAGTTACGAGTTGGGTAAGCGATGTGCAAAGTTCAGCCACACACTTCTATCTGCTCCCGACTCTCTAAAGGGCAAAATAGCTCGTATTGAAGGGATAGAGTCTTTGCTTGAAGGAATCGAAGATTACGAGCAAGCTATCATTGAGTCTTCCCCCAAAGCCATTATTGAAGAAGTTATAGCAGAAACCCAAGCAGATGTAACACAAGCATTAGCCACTTTTTCAAAGCAGCTCCAAGCCATGTTGGAAACCGCTGCACAGGATGCTCAAAGTTCTTTATTAAGTGCTCACCCATCCGAACCCCCAAAAGAATAAAAAATATCCCGCCAAGGTACTGCGAATACCTCGGCGGGATGATGCAAAACTCCCGACAACAACCAAGGAGCTTTTGCGTGTTTTAGTATAGCACGCAAAGCCCAAAAAGAAAAGAGGTTTATTATGGCGAAGCGTGCGAATGGTGCCGGCACAGTGCGCAAAGTTACGCGCATGATCGGCGGAAAGAAGTATGAATATTGGGAAGCCCGATATACTGACGGTGTAGACCTCGGAACAGGCAAGCAGCGGCGGCGCTCCATCTCCGGCAAAACCCAAAAAGAAGTCATGCAGAAGCTCAAAGCAGCCACCGCCGCCATTGACAGTGGCACATACATAGCTCCCAACAAGCAGACCCTTGGGCAGTGGCTTGATGTATGGGAAAAGACCTATCTGAACGGCGTGAAACCGCGCACACGGGCAATATACGCCGATGATATCCGGCTGCATATCAAGCCCGCCCTTGGCGCTGTACGGCTGGAGGCGCTCACTACACACGAAATACAGCAGTTTTACAATGCCCTCGGTGAGCCAAGTAAGACCCGTACTGCAGGGCTTTCCGCTAAGACTATCAAGAACATTCACGGCGTTCTTCACAAGGCGCTGCGGCAGGCTGTGGAGATCGGATATCTCCGGTTCAACCCCGCCGATGCCTGCAAGCTCCCCCGTGTCGAACGCAAGGAGCTTGCCCCCTTGGATGATGCGCAAATCACCGCTTTTCTACAGGCACTCAAGGGCACACGCTTTGAAACCCTCTTGACCGTGACACTGTTCACCGGTATGCGTGAGGGTGAAGTGATCGGCTTGACATGGGATAGCATCGACTTCAAAGCGGGCACTATCACAATCAGCAAACAGGCGCTTTTGCATGATATCGAAGAGGGCGGCGGATTCCGTCTCGGCAGCACCAAGAACGGCAAGAGCCGCACCATCACGCCTGCCGCCGCGGTCATGGGCTTGCTGAAACAGCACCGCAGTGAACAGGCAAAGCAGCGCCTAAAAGTCGGCAATATATGGGGGAATACCTCGCTTGTGTTCACTGATGAGATCGGGCGACCTCTCACGAAAGCAACCGTGTACCGGGCATTTAAGAAAGTGGCGGCGGAGATCGGCAGACCCGATGCCCGTTTTCACGATCTGCGCCACTCCTACGCCGTGGCAGCCATCCGCTCCGGCGATGATATCAAGACCGTACAAAGCAACCTCGGACACGCTACAGCGGCTTTTACGCTTGATGTGTACGGGCACGTTACCGAACAAATGAAGCGTGAGAGCGCCGCCCGTATGGATGCCTATATCCAATCTGTTGCCAAATAATCAAACCGCCGTTCTATTTTGGACGGCGGTTAACTCTTGCTTTTTGTCAATTCCTGTGCTATTTTGTTTGTGGCGCTGCACAACGGCAGGCGGTTGGTCACATACCCCGAAAGGGGGTGACACTATGCGAATTACGCTACATATCGGAGCCTTTACGGTTACGATCATCGTAAAAAGCAGAACCCGCCACTCTGCCAAGTGACGGTTTCTTAAAGTAACTTTTTTGAATACCTAAACCGGGCTAACCGCTTGTCGCAGCGCCCTTTTCACTTACATTATAGGCACGGTACGCCGCTCTTGTCAAGTCTCGGATTCGTCCGGGGCTTTTCTTTTTGCCCGCTGTCCCCCGCTGTGTCGGATTCCGACACAGGGCGGCGGAGCGTTTTTCCCTTGGCGGCGGACATGTGCAACTATGCAAGGGTACATACGCCATCCGAAATATTGATAACGGACACAGCCTTGCAATACCTGCACCAAACCGGAAGATTTTTCGCTTCGGTATTGCAGAGAACCTCTTGATATGTTCGCTGTCTGCAGTTCGGACATACAATCCTGTCCCTTTTCACTCTCACGCTCATCTGCTTTCTCTCAGTCTGCAGCATAGAGATTCCTTTCCGGCGATCTGATCGCCAACATGGCGGCGGACACGCTTAGACACTCTCAGCGGGCGTTGTCCCGCTCCATAGTCTCTGTGATAGCACGGTTAATAAAAGCGTTCACGCTTTCGCCCTGAGCCGCTGCGTGTGCCTTTATTTCCTCACGAACTCCTTTTGACAAGGTAACATTTATGCGGTCATAGTGCGCCTTTACGTACTTATTCACCGCACGCTGCTGCGCCTTGCTGACTTTGTTTTCCTCTGCCATGAATTGCCCTCCCCTCGGGGCTGCGCGAAAGGCAGCACCTCTCCTATTATGGTTAAATTATATCACTTTTGTCTACTTACATCAATATAAATTTCAAACAAATATATTGATGCAAATATGTTTATTCCGCCAATAGATATTGGTGCAAATATATGATATATTATAATCACAGCAAGGGACAAGGGATCGGGCGAACGCGGGCGGGCACCCGCCGACCCCAACGGCTGAATTTTAAGGAGGTCATACCATGAGTATTTCGGAAATGGAACGCAAAGCCCGCGAGCTGCGGCAGCTGCAAGCCTTGATTGAAGAAGCAACGGCAGAAGCCGAATCCATCAAGGATGAAATCAAGGCTGCTATGGGCGATTCTGAGAGCGTACAGGCAGGGGAATACAAAATGACATGGAAGCCCGTCACAAGTGCCCACATCGACACCACGGCACTACGTAAGGCTCTCCCCGATATCGCCGCTGCATTCACCAAGGAAAGCACTGTGCGCCGCTTCTGCGTGGCGTGATCGCCCCGCAGCGCAGCTGTAAAGACCGCTGCAAGGTTCCCAATGACGAAAAATTCCTACTGCCTACCGACTAAAGCAATCAGAATTATCTGCCAGCAACAACCCCCGCTCCCGGTGTTACCAGACCGGGAGCACCCCCCAACACGCCGATGCGCTGCGAACGCATTGGCGTGTTTTTCTTCCCC
>JAZOVZ010000044.1:0-24105 GCA_045658965.1 Eubacteriales bacterium | reverse complement strand
GGGGACAGCCCCGCAGTATCATGTCCTGCGGACACGACACAGGGGACAGCCCCCGGTATCACGGCTCGTGCTTTTGCTCCGTTTCATTTCGCAGCATTAAGCTGCGAAATATCCACTCTGCAAAAGTTCGACTCGGTCGCGCTGCGCCCTCGCTCAGGATGACACATAACGGATACCTCTCCCCGTTCCTTACAAATAAACTTTTCAAAAGAAAAAACGACAAAAGCGGCGTGTGCCGCTTGTTTTTTTGCGCATTTTTTGATATAATGAAGAAAACAAGTACAAGGAGGACGCGACCGTGACAGATTTTGCAACATATTTCCCGTCAAGCATCAGAGTGGGGCAACCGCTCTCGCTTTGTGATTGCCGCGTTTTGCGTCCGTATCTGCTGGAACGCGCGGGCATCTCCCAAGGATCCGTGATCATGCTTGCCGTCCCTTACGCCGTGCCCTGCGATGGGCGCGCTGTTTCCATGTATGCCGTGGCAAAGGATTACCACGCGTATTTTGACGCGCTGTTTGCGTCCGTCCTGCCCGCCCTGCGCGCCGATTTCCCCGATCACATCTTCGCGGGCTTTGCCGATCACTCCCCCATTGCCGAGGTGGAGGCCGCCTGCATGGCGGGACTTGGCATCATGGGCGAGAACGGTCTACTCTTGACGCGCGAGCACAGTTCATACGTATTTCTCGGTGAGATCGTGACCACGCTGCCCACCGACTGTGTCCCCCAGCCTGTATTGCACTGCCCCGATTGCGGTGCTTGCCGTCGCGCTTGCCCGGTTGAGCTTTCGCACGACGCTTGCCTTTCCGCGCTGACGCAGAAAAAGGGGGCGCTCGACGCGCTGCAAACCAAACGCTTGCGCGAGCATCCCCTGATCTGGGGCTGCGACACCTGCCAGGAGGTCTGCCCCTATACGGCAGCCGCCAAGCGCGCGGGCACGCTTTATACCCAAGTGCCCTATTTTCTGGAGGATCTGATCCCCTTCCCCGATCTTGCCTTACTGCAGGGCATGACCGACGAGGACTTCTCCCGCCGCGCATACGCATGGCGCGGGCGCGAGACCATTTGCAGAAACATTCTGATCAAGGAGGACAAGCAGAGATGACCACGTTTGTTTACGGTCTTTCGGGCTGCGGCAAGAGCGCATATATCGAGCAATGCATCCGCGATGACGTCACGGCAGGCAAGCGCGCGCTTTTGATCGTGCCCGAGCAGGAAGCCTACAGCGCAGAGCGTCGCTTGCTCTCCACCCTGCCCGCGGGTGCGGGCTTGCACTTTGAAATACTCAGCTTTTCCCGCCTTGCCTCCAAGGTATTCGGCATTTACGGCGGCATAGCCGCAGAGCCCGTATCCTCTGCCGCGCGCTCGCTTTACATGTGGAAGACCCTGCGCGAGCTTTCGGGGATGTTAGAGCAATACCGCAACACCTCCGACCCCGCCCTGCCCGCACTTATGCTGGGGGCAGCCGAGGAGCTGCGCTCTGCAGGGCTGACTCCTGCGCAGGCGGAGCACGCTTGCGAAAAGCTTGACAAGAGCTCCCCACTCTACAAAAAGATGCGCGACATTGCGCTGGTTTGGGCTTGCTTTGAAAACGGACTTGACGACGGCTTTGGCGGTGACCCTGCGGACAATCTGACCCGCCTTGCCGCCACCTTGGAGCGTCACGACTTTTTTGCGGGGGCGCAGGTCTATATCGATTCCTTTACCAGCTTTACCTCTCCCGAATACCGCGTCATAGCGCAAATGCTGGCGCAGGCTGATGGCGTGACCCTCTCGCTTTGCCTGCCCGACGCACAAAGCACGCCTGTGCACATGGAGGAGCAAGCGTACACGCGCGCGCGCATCACGCGCATGTGCCGCGAACTTGGTCAGATGCCCGAAAGCATTACCTTGACCGAGAGTATTCGCACAGACAGCCCCGCGCTGATCGCGCTGGAGCGCAAGCTGTGGAACTTTACTGCCAAATCCGAGCCCCAAACGGGCGAAAAACCGCCTATTGACCTGTACGTTTGCGCCACGCCCTACGCGGAAGCAGAGGTGGCTGCGCTGCACGTGCTTGAGCTGATGGGGCAAGGCTATGCGCCGAGTGACATTATGATCGCGGTGCGTGACGTGGAAGCGTGGCGGGGCATTCTCGACCGCGCCATGGACAAGTACGGTGTGCCCTACTTTCTCTCGCGCCGCACCGATCTTTGCTCCTATCCCGTAGCAAGGCTGATCCAGAGTGCTTTGCGCTGCGTCAGCACGGGTTACCGCCGTGCCGACGTCATGACGCTGTTGCACACCGGTCTTTGCGGTGTGGAAAATGCCGACATGGACAGATTTGAGGACTATTGCGAGACCTGGAACATCTCGGGCAACCGTTTCTTTGCCGAGGTGTGGACCATGAACCCCGATGGATATAGTGAGGTCATGTCGCCCCGCGCCGCAGATATTTTAGCCGCAGCCAACCGCGTGCGCGAAATTTTGATGCAGCCCCTGCAGACCTTGGAAATGCATTTGCGTGCGGCGCAGCACGTGCCCGACATGTGCGCTGCCGTTTGGGAGTATCTGCAAGCCCTGCAGGTCTCCGACCGACTTGCCGACCTTGCCGCAACACAGCTGGAGTTGGATCAGGTGCGCGAGGCAGGAGACACCATCAGAATTTACGACCATATCACCGAGCTGCTTGCCACGCTGGCAACCCTTTTGTCCAAAGAGCAGTTGAATGCTGCCGAGTTTGCGCAAGCCATCTCGGTCATGCTCTCAAAGAGCGACATGGGCTCGGTGCCCACCATGCAGGACTGCGTGATGATCGGCTCTGCCGCCACCATGCGTGTAGACAGGGTCAAGGTAGCCCTTTTGCTGGGACTCAACGAGGGTGAATTCCCTGCGTCGGTATCCGATCAGGGGTTGCTTTCCGAGCAGGACAAGCTGACCTTGGAGGAGCTGGGGCTTGGCATGCATACCACCAAGCAGACCCGCTCGTCCGCAGAGCTGTTTTACGTATATCGCGCCATGACAAAGCCGAGTGAGCGGCTGATTCTCTCCCGCTCCGAAAAGAACACGGGCGGCAAGGATTGTACCCCCGGCGTGGCATGGCAGCGCGTGCTGCATCTCTTCCCCGATTGCAAAGAGCAGCGCGTACACCTGCCAAGCGCGGTTGCATCCGATCCCGACGAGGGCGTGGTGCACCTGCCCTGCATCTCCCCCGAGACCGCAAGAGCGTTGCTTGGCAACAAGCTGTATCTGAGCAAATCCAAGATCCAGACCTTTGCCCAGTGCCCCTATCGCTATTTTTCCGAAAATATCCTGTCATTGCGCGAGCGCACCGCTGCCACGGTCAGCTACTCGGATGCAGGCTCGTTTATCCACTACGTGCTGGAGCATTATATCAAGGCTTGCATGGGTGAGGACGGCAAGGTGCATCCTTTGGAGGGTTCGGATGCCGAAAAGCTTGCCGACAGCATTATCGCGCTCTATATCAGCGCCATCTGCCATTGCAGATTGGAAGACGTTCCCGCATCGCTGATGCACCGCTTCTTAAAGCTGCGTGAGCTGACACTCTCGCTGCTCGAAACCTTAATGAATGAATTTTCGCAGGGGCTTTTCGTGCCCGTTGCCTTTGAGCAGCGCATCAGCGAGCGCGACCCGAACGCCCCCTCACCCATGATCCTGCCCGTGGGAGATTCCCCCCTGCCTGCCGTTTGCATTGGCGGTACGGTGGACCGCGTTGACCTTTGGCGGCACGAGGGCAAGACCTATTTGCGCATTGTGGACTACAAAACGGGCAGCAGCAAATTCAAGTTAGAGGACGCCTACAGCGGCAAGGATATTCAGCTGCCGCTCTACCTCTTTACGGTCTGCTCCCCCGAAAACGCAGGTCTTTACGGTGAGCCTGAGAGCGTGGTGCCCTCGGCAGCACTCTATTTCTCGGCATCCGAGGAAAACGGTGCGCCCAAGCCCTTCCAGAGCGGCTTGATCCTTGCCGAGGACGGTGTGCCCGAGGCGATCGATCCCTCAGCCAACCCCGAAAAGAAAAAAGCCGGCACGCTGTACTGCACCAAAGAGGAATTTGACGAGATCAACAGAACCGTGCAGGAAACCGTGCGCGACATTGCCGCGCAGATGTATGGCGGTATCATAGAAAAGAGACCCGACTCGGACGCTTGCCGCTTCTGCCGCATCAAGGACAGCTGCGACAAGGCTGTCGTGAGCGAATTTTAAGAAAGGAGAGATAGCGTGAAAGTTCACGTCATTTTCTTCTTTAGTATGCATTCACGCTTAAACTTCACCTAAAAATGGGTCCGGACCCATTTTTGGAGCAAAGCTCCGCGGTGAAGTTTCCATCACTATTTGAGCCGCCATATGGCGGCATGGAGATTTTATGGCACGTTCATGGACACCCGCGCAAAGCGCGGCAATGCAATACAAAAAGACCTCCTTATTAGTCTCTGCCGCTGCAGGCTCGGGTAAGACCGCGACCTTGACGCAGCGCATCATCAATCAGATCACCGAGGACGAGGGCTGCACGCTGGAGCGCATGCTGATCGTCACCTTTACGCGTGCCGCCGCTGCAGAGCTGCGCGCACGTATCGCCTCTGCTCTGACCGAGGCGATTGCGGCAGATCCCGCCAACCGCCACCTCAACCATCAGCTTTTGCTGCTGCCCGGTGCGCATATCCACACCATCGACGCCTTTTTCGGTGAGCCCGTGCGTGCCAACTTTGAACGCCTTGGGCTGCCTGCAGGCTTTCGCATGGCGGATGACGGCGAGGCAGACGGCATTGCCGCATCGGTCATGGAGCAGGTCATGGAGGATTTTTACAGCGCAAGCAAAGATCCCGAAAACGGTGTTTTGGGGCTTGCGCGCGAGAGTGCGTTTCTCTCCTTTGTAGAAACCTTGGTCTCCTCGCGCGATTTCTCCGCGCTTGTACCCACCTTGACCGATCTTTATCAAAAGCTTGTCACCTCGGAGCGCGGCGTTGCCCGCATTGCCGATTGCGCAGAGCGTATCGAGCGCGAGACCGAGGGTGATTTCTTTGACTCCTTGTGGGGCTCGCAGCTGCGCGATCACGCGGTCAACACCCTGCTTGCCATGGAGCAAAAGTTCCTGAAAGCAAAGGCTGAGATTGCAAATGACCCCTCGTGCGGTGCGGCATTTGCCAATATGTTTGACTCCGATGCGGCACGCTGCGGCATGATCGCCACCCGCCTGCAAACGGGCGGCTATGCAGGTGCTGCACAGGCGTTCGAGGCGCATCCCGCCACCAAAAAGCCCACGGTCAAAAAGGATCTAAAGACCCCGCTGTGCGAGGAATTTGAGGCTTTCCGCAAAAAGCAGAACGACAAGATCAAAAAGCTTGCCGAAAACTTTACGGTCGCTCCCGAGGACATTCGCGCGCAGTTTGCCGCAACCGCCGGCATCTGCCGCACGCTGTACGCCATTATGGCGGAATACGACAAGCGATACGCAGAGGAAAAGATGCGCCTGGGCGTTTGCGAATTTTCGGATATGCCCCGCTTTATGCTAAAGCTGCTCCAGAACGAGGACGGCAGTGAGACCGATCTTGCACGCGCTTATCGCGACAAATTCGATTGGGTATATATTGATGAATATCAGGACGTCAACCAGCTGCAGGACAAGATCTTTGCCATCATCGGCGGTGACCACCGCTTTATGGTGGGCGACATCAAGCAAAGCATTTACGGCTTCCGCGAGGCGGATCCCTCAATCTTTGCCGACTACCGCCGCAGCTTTGCCACGCTGACGCCCGAAACGCTGGAAAACCCGCCCGAAACCGACCAAGGCTGCGTGCTGTTCATGTCCGAGAACTTCCGTTGCGACCGCTCGGTCATTGCCTTCACCAACCTTGTCTGTGCGTACATTTTCGAAGCTTGCCCCGATACCATCGGGTATCGCGAGGGCGACGACCTTATCCACAGAAAAACCGCACCGGATGGCTACGTCAGCCCCTTGGTCACCTTGCAGATCACGCAGCCCGCAGACGAGGATGAGGGCGACGAGGACGAGGACGACGAAAACAGCAGCGTTGACGCAGAAACGCTTGCCGCCGTGAACGAAATTCTGCGCCTTTTGGCAGAAGAAAAAAAGGCAGACGGCACGCCCATTCTGCCCTCGGATATTGCCATTCTCAGCCGTACCAAAGCACCGCTGGACGCCTTTGCACGCGCGCTGACCGAAGCGGGCGTTCCCGTTTGTGCACAATCGGGCGGTGAGCTTTACAAGAGCGCGCCCTTCCGTTTTTGGCTGGCGCTTCTGGACGTCATTGACAACCCCTCCCAGGATATTCCGCTTTCCTATCTGCTCACCGAGCCGCAAAGCGGCAAAAAAGCCGTCTTTACGCCCGAGCAGCTTGCGCTGGTGCGCAAGGCGGCTGCGCAAAATCTCTCGCTTTACGACGCGATCTTTACATATGCAACCGAGGGGACGGACGCTTCCCTTTCTTCTCTTTGCGCAGCCTTTTGCGCAAAGTTGGAAGCATGGCGCGCGCTTGCCGTGCAGCTTGGCGCAGATGCGCTCTTGACCCAGCTTGCGCAGGACGAGCACCTTGCTGCCTTTGCCGAAAGCGAAGCCTTCTTGTTCCTTTACGAAAACGCGCGACAGTTTACGCGCAAGCATTGGAACGGGCTTTACGGCTTTGTGCGCGCGCAGCATCGCGCCATGAATGCCAAGGGCTCAAGCTCCGAGGCATCCGGTGCGGGCAGCGGCGTTGCTTTGATGACCGTGCACCACTCCAAGGGTCTTGAATACCCCGTTTGCTTCCTTGTCAAGTGTGGCAAGAAATTCAACCGCCGCGACAGCCAGCAGACGCTGATCTACGATAAGGACATGGGCATTGGCATCAAGCTCTCGGACGGCAAGGGCAAGCGCGACACGCTTTTGCGCCGCTCCATGACGCTTGGTAAGGTGCACCGCAGCACCGAGGAGGAGATGCGCACACTTTACGTTGCGCTGACCCGTGCTCGCGAGCGTCTGTACCTGACCGCAACCATCAAAAAGCCCTATACCGCCTTTTACCGTGAATGCTCCATGGGCGGCAGTGCCGATATTCTCGGGGCACCCGATCACCTTTCGTGGGTGCTCTCGGCAATGGCGGCACACGAGCAAAGAGCAGCCGATTGCTGCCGCGTGGAGCTGTACGAGCAAGGGCAGGTCGTGCCCACGACGCGCTCGGTCGCTGCCGTCAGCGCGGCAGCCGAAGATAAGAGTGATGCCGGAAGTGCGCATTACGCTTCCCTCATGCAACTGTCGGGTGCGCAAAAGCAGCACACCTCGCTGCTTTATAAGATCCCCTCCAAGGCAGCGGCATCCAAGCTCTCTCCCCATATGCTCGACACCGATTTCTGCTTCTCCCCCACCGAGGGCGAGGCACCGGATGAGTTGCAGACCCGCGAGGCTCTCTCCCGCCGTCTTGAGCAAATGCACTCCGAAAAGCCGGACTTCTTTGCGCTCATGGCAGAAAACGCCAAGCCTACGGCAGCCGAGCGCGGTACGGCAGCGCATCTGTTCTTGCAGTATTGCGACTACGCCCGCGCCCGTGCACACGGCATTGACGAAGAGCTTGCAAGGCTTGAACGCGAGAAGTATATCACACCCCGCATTGCAAAAATCGTCAACCGCCGCGCCCTGCAGACCTTCTTTGACAGCGATTTCTTCCCGCTGGTCATGGATGCGGACAAAATCATGCGTGAGGTGCATTTCAACAGCTTCGTGCCGCTGGAGGAATTCACGCAAAACGACGAGATCGCACAATTAGTCAGCGGCAAGCTGCTGCACGTGCAGGGCTCGATCGACCTCATCCTTGTCGGCAAGGACGGCAGTATCACGCTGTGCGACTACAAGACCGACCACCCCACCCCCGAGGAAAAGCGCGACCACACGCTTTATCGCAAGCGTATGATCGCAGCGCACAAGGATCAGCTTTCGCATTACGCACGCGCCGTGCGCGAGCTGTTCGGCAAAGCCCCCGACCGCGCATTTGTGTTCTCGTTGACCTTAGGCGAGGCGATTGAATTATTGTAAATCCAAATATCCAATTTAGGAGACATTATGAATCCGATAGAAAACGATTTCTTTGATGAATTCAGATATCTTGAAGAAATATGCCTACAAATCTATGGCAGATCCCCGGATGGCAAGTTGGGGGTAACACAATATATGGACGATATGAAGGCAAACGAAGCGATAGGAAGTATTACGGTGCCGGATTGGAAGTTTCAATATAAACGGTTGCGTGAATGTCGAAATAAAAGGAACTATTTATCGCATCCGAATTCTTCTTATAATGTTGAACCCTGTTCCGAGGACGACATAGAGTTCGTAATTTCTTTTAAGAAATCCATATTGAACCGAACTGATCCGCTGGCTCTATTGGGAAAACATCTTAACGCCAAAAAGCCTTCTGCATCTCAATCTTCTTACAAATATATGGACGCATATGAAGAGTTTGAAGATCATCCGAGAACGAACAGTTATAGGTTTACAGCATTTATACTGATCGCTTGTATCGGTACTATACTGTTCTTGTCTTTTTGCATATTTGCTATACTGCTCTCTCTTGATGGTTTTCAATTATTTGAATAACATGAAAAATACCAGCCACCGCAATGCGGTGGCTGGCTTTTTCTTGTAAAAAATCAGTTAAGCAAAATCCCGACATAGACAGCTGTAGGGGCGATCATTGATCGTCCGCGCAGGTGGCAACAACTCTTTTGCAGGTTTTATATACAAATCCTGTCCGGCAGAACGCCAATGGGTAATAGGGTGGCGTACAAATCAAGCAACGCTGCCCTTCCTTGCACGTCCGCCACTCCCACGCGCACGGTGGGAACGTCCGAGGGATTGGGCAGGCAGCCTGCCAAAGTTGCGGCGGCGCGCAAGGCGTCGGCTCTCTGCACTATGAGCACGATTTGGGCAAGGCATCCGCTCTGCTGCAAATAGCCAAGCAGGGCGCGCCACGCGTCATGGGCGGCAAAGTCCGACTCCACGTACAACATTGAGCCGCGCTCGGCACACAGCTTGCCAAGCACGCGCAAGGTCTGCGCGCTCAAGTGATCGCGCTCCTCTGCAGTCAGTTTCTCTCGCTCCGCCTCGCAAAGCCGCTTTGCCGTATACGGATTGGGCTTGACAAAGCGTTCGATCCGCACCCGTGTGCAAATTGCCTGCACCTCAGGGTCGAGCAGGCGCATCATCAGCTCGGTGGTGGGAGCTGCATAAAACGCTTGCCCCAAATCCACGGCACAAAGCCTTTCCTGCGTGGGGGACGCGAATACAATTTCACAAAGTTTGGGAGCATCCGGCTCCTCACCCTGCCCGCACAGCGCGTGCGCCGCGGCATGCCACAGCGCGGGGGCAGTCTCGGGGCAAAGGGGTACACGCACGCCAAGCAACTTTTCGATCAACTGCGCATCTGCCTGCAATATCTCATGTCCATGACACAGCGGCATACAAGCGGCGTAAGCGTCAAAGCGGTCGTAGTCCGATCCGTCGGTCAATACGCTCTCGCCAACACCGCACGCACGCATCAGCGCACTGCGGTCGCGCTTGTGCTGCAAGAGCTGCCATAAATTCCTTGCCTGCTCCATAAGCTCCCCCCTTTCGTTTTCTATATTGTAACACAATCCGTGCTTTTTTGCAAGTTTTAGGGGCAAAAATGTGAATTTTTCCGAAAATATTGCGTTTTTCTCTATACAAACGATCAAAGTTGTGATATCATATTACTATCTATATAATATGGAGAAGTTTATGCTTTGTGATTTACATACTCATACACACCATTCCTTTGACGGCTTTCCCGAGGCGACCGCACACGCCATGGCGCAAGCTGCCGTGGATGCGGGCGTTGGGGTGCTGGCACTGACCGACCATTGCGAGGTCAACGGGCAGGTGCAGGGGCTTTACCCCTATTTTGACCAAGCTGCAAGCTTTGCCGAGATATCTGCTGCGCGCGACGCTTTTGCGGACAAGCTGACGCTGCTGCGCGGCATTGAGCTGGGGCAGCCCATGGAGCACCCCGAAGAGGCGCTTGCCATGAGAGAGGCGCACGATTACGATTTCGTCATTCTCTCCTTGCACAATATTCCCAACATTCCCGATTTTTATCTGCTGCGCACCGACCGCATGTCCGAGCAGCATTATCACATGCTTTACGATAAGCTGCTTGACGCTATGATCGCGTCGGTCGCCTTCCCCGGTGTACACACCTTGGCGCACGTCACCTACCCCGCGCGCTACTGGGCGGAGGCAGGCAAGCAGTTTGATATCAAGCCGCACATCCCCCGTCTGACCAAGCTCTTTGAGCTGCTTTGCAAGCAGGGCGTAGCACTTGAGGTCAACGTTTCCACGCTTTGGAAGGGCTACGGCTTTGCCATGCCCGACCGTGAAGTGCTCGAGCTTTACAAGCACGTAGGCGGTGAGCTTGTCACCATCGGCTCGGACGCGCACGCACCGGGCAACGTAGGCAACAGTATTGCAGACGGCTGCAAGCTGCTTCTCGACTGCGGCTTTGACAAGATTGTTGCTTACAAAGAGGGCAAGCAATTCTTCGTGCCCATCACACTATAAAACGAGGTTATTATGGAACTGACATTCTTTTCTCTGCTCTATCCGAGCGAGCAATCGCAAAAGGACCATTTCAGCGGCAAATACTGCCCCGATATTGATACCTACACCCTTTCCGAGCTGGGACTTTTGGAGGCGTTTGATCTCAAGAACAGCAAGGTAGAGGAATACTTTACCATTGATCCCGCCGTGATGCGCTACCGCGGTGAGATGTTCGCCGACATGATGCGCTGTCCGCAGCTTGGCGAAACGCTGAGTGATCTGATGCCCATTCTCTCGGACATCATGGAGCTGCGCCGCCTGGAGAGCGACAGCGGTGACACCAGCGATTACCTTTCCAGCATGACCGAGATCGAGCTTTACATCTCCTGCATTGAGCTGCTTCATGCGGGGCTGAGCCAAGCGCGCCCCTATATCAAGGGTGCGGCGTTTACCACGCTGGCAGACCGCATAGCAGAGCTTGCCGACTCGGACTACTACCGCGAGCTCAACGCCCGCCTTGCCGAGCTGACCAAGCGCGTGCGCGATATCAAATCGGTCACCATCGGTGTCAATCTTGACGCGCAGCTGCGCCCCGTGCACGCGGGCGTGCTGTCCATCAACCCCGAAGCCTTCAAGTCGGGCGACGTGATCGACAAGATTTTGCGCCTGAACTTCAAGAACGACCAGTACACCTGCATTGCAAACCTCGTGCCCTTTGGCAAAAAGCAATCCGAGAACCAGAAAATGGCTCTGTCGCTGGCGTTCAATTCCGCCATCAACGACGTTTACAGCGACTCGCTGCGCTCCTGGAAAAAGATCGTGCAGACCTACGTACTGGAGAATGCGGATTTCCTGCTCGGTCTGATGCCCGAGATCGAATTCGTGACCAAGGCGTCAGCTATGCAAAAGGCGCTTTCCGAGCGCGGCTGCACCCTTTCCGTCCCCGAGATCCGTCCCATGTCCGAGCGCACCTTTGTGGCAACCGATCTGTATAACCCCTGCGTCGCCCTCAAGCTCGCCAAGGACGAAACCGTTGTTCCCAACGACGTGGAATTTACCAAGGACGGCGTATCCATCTGGGTGCTGACCGGCCCCAACCGCGGCGGTAAATCGGTCATCACCTGCGCCATCGGACTTGCGCAGGTTATGATGCAGCTGGGTATGTACGTGCCCGCGGCTCACGCGGCAATCAGCCCCTGCGATGCCATCTACACCCACTTCCCCACCGGTGCCGACGACACCATTGACAAGGGACGACTTGGCGAGGAATGCGCACGTCTGGGCGAGATCTTTGACGGTGTCAGTGCAGATTCGCTTGTACTCTTGGACGAATCTCTCTCCTCCACCGGCTCTTACGAGGCATCCTACATTGCAGCCGAGGTGCTGGCAGGACTTGCGCGCGTTGGCTGCCGCTGCTTGTTCTCGACGCACCTGCACGAGCTGGCAGCCGAGATTGACCGCCTCAACGCAGAATCCCTTGCAGCAGGCGGCTCACGCATTGACACCTTAGTTGCCGGTATTGAGGGCGAGGGCAAGCGTTCGTTCAAGATCGTGCGCGCAAAGCCCGACGGCAAGTCCTACGCACGCGACATTGCCAAGCGTTACGGCTTGACCTTTGACAGCATTTTAGAGAAAATTAACCGCTAATATAAGGAGAATTACCATGGATAAGATTCTGAAGGCATTGGAAGATAACGCCACTCTGACCCCCGAGCAGCTTGCCATTATGATGGGCAAGGAGACGGGCGAGATCAAGGATCTGATCAAGAAATATGAAGCAGACGGCGTCATTCTCGGATATAAAGCAATGATCGACTGGGACAAGACCGACCGCGAGTACGTCACCGCACTCATTGAGGTCAAAATGACACCCCAGCGTGACCGCGGCTTTGACCGCGTGGCAGAAAAGATCTACAACTACCCCGAGGTACAGAGCCTGTATCTGATGTCGGGCGGCTACGATCTTTGCCTTGTCATCGAGGGCAAGACCATGAAGGAGGTCGCTTACTTCGTAGCGCAAAAGCTTGCGCCCATTGAATACGTCATTTCCACCGCCACCCACTTCGTGCTGCGCAAGTACAAGGACAAGGGCGTGATCTACGGTGCAGAGCAGGTGGACGAGAGAGGCTTTGGCAATTTATGAATTACGAACAATTACTCTCCCGCACGGTCAGCGAGCTGAAGCCGTCGGGGATCCGTAAATTTTTCGATCTGGTCGGAGAGATGACCGACGTGACCGCGCTGACCGTGGGTCAGCCCGACTTTGTCACGCCCTGGCATATCCGCGAAGCAGGCATTGAGAGCCTGGAGCGCGGCAAGACCTACTACACCTCCAACGCCGGCAATCTTTCGCTGCGCACAGAGATCGGCAAATATCTGGATCGCAGATTCGGCTTGCACTACAACCCTGCCGACGAGGTAGTGGTCACGGTTGGCGGCAGTGAAGCCATTGATATTGCCATCCGCGCCATTGTAGAGCCCGGGGACGAGGTCATCATCCCCATGCCCTCGTTTGTATGCTATGAGCCCATCGTGCGCTTGTCGGGCGGTGTTCCCGTCATCATCAACACCACCTTTGAGGACAAATTCAAGCTGACCGCCAAACAGTTAAAGGAAGCCATCACGGATAAGACCAAGCTACTCGTTCTCCCCTACCCCAACAACCCCACGGGCGCGATCATGGATGCAGATGACCTTGAGGAGATTGCCAAGGTGCTGCGCGGCACCAATATTGCCGTGCTTTCCGACGAGATCTACGCAGAGCTGACCTTTGGCAAAAAGCACGTTTCCATTGCCACGCTTGAGGGTATGTGGGAGCGCACGGTCATCGTCAGCGGCTTTTCCAAGGCGTACGCCATGACCGGCTGGCGACTTGGCTACCTCTGCGCCCCCGCCCCCTTGGCAAAGCAGATGCTCAAAATTCACCAATACGCCATTATGTGCGCTCCCACCACGGCACAGTTTGCCGCCGAGGAGGCATTGCGCAACGGTGACGATGACATTGAATATATGGCAGAGGAATACGACCGCCGCCGCAGATATATCTACGCAGGGCTTGCAAAGCTTGGCATTGAGTGCTTTGAGCCCGAGGGCGCGTTCTATATCTACCCCTATATCGGCAAATTCGGGCTTTCCAGCGAGGAATTTTGCCAGCGGCTGCTCTTGGAGCAAAAATGCGCCATCGTCCCCGGCACCGCCTTTGGCGAATGCGGTGAGGGCTTTGCCCGTATTTCTTACGCATACAGCGTGGGCCATATCACCGAAGCGCTTGAAAAAATCGAAAAATTCGTCAAGACCTTGGAAAACCAATAAAAGCAGTTTCGCACGCGCTGTCCTGTGGCAGCGCGAGTTTTTTATGGCGACACCTGTAACATTGCACAAATATCAGATACATTTTTGCGCATTTTGTTACCATTTTTCACATTTTCCCTTGACAAGCGCTCTAATTGGGCGTATAATGCAAGTATAGAAACAGCATTTTCTACAATATATCAAACAAAAGGAGAACATCACTATGAAACGCATCTTAACGCTCGTTTTGTTCGCTTCCCTTTGTCTTGGCTGCTTAAGCATGACCGCATGGGCAGCTGACGAGGACTACACCGCCGACACTTGGGCAAACGCCGAGCTCAAGGGCTTGATCGCGCAGGACGGTGAATACATCTACTCCGAACTTGCACCTGATTACGAGGCTTGGTGGTGGGAAAATGAGGTCCCCGAGCTGGAAGACGATTACGCAATCGCCTCCTACATCAACTTCCGCGGCTTTTCCATGTCTGCCGACGGTCGCTACGCTTATATCGGTGCGCTCAACGGCGGCTCAGGCATCCGCGGTGTGACGGTACTCGATATGCAGGTGGGCAAGATCACCGATCTGTACTACACCTACAACGAGGAAAACGCACTTCCCGGCTCACCCTTCTCTTATGCCAAGGGTATTGCTGCCGATGACCGCGGCTACGTGTACGTCGGCTTTGCTTACTCCGTAAACTACAACTTCCTTGAGCTTGGCATTGCAAAGCAGGAAAACAACGGCAAGCTGACCGAGGTTGCACAGATTCCCGTTTACCAAAACGACCTTGAGCCCGGCGACGAGGCAGGCACCAAGATCGGTGTCAACGGCGTTGAGGTTGCAAAGGTTGGCGATAAGTATCTTTGCTTCGTCATGTCCAACTACGACCACGACGTGCTGTACTGCTATGACGTGACCGATCCCGCAAATCCCGTGCTCAACACGTCTTGGGCGCTGGAGGGCATGATCGATTTTCAGGACTCCGACTGCACCATTGACATGGACGGCAAGACCTTAAAGGAAGGTCAGTACATGGCTGTGGATACCGACGGCACGGTGTGGCTGTGCGTGGACTTCAACGAGGGCGGCAACGGCATTATCAAGATCGACCCCACAGGCATTACCTGCCAGAAGACGATCGAGTTTGCCACTGCTTACTGCGTATCCCACGTTGGCAAGTTCCTGCTTGTAGGCTTGAAGGACGGCTCCGCCGTCAAGGTGCTGGACGACGCATCCTTTGAAGAGGTTGCTTCCATCGAATTGCCCGATGCTGACCGCGTGACCCGTATGCAGGTCAGAAACGACACGCTGTACGTTTGCGGCGCAGGCAGCGACTCCATGACCTATAACTACGTTTATGCTGCTCCTCTGACAGCGGATGCGCAGGCTGCACTTGACGCACAGGCAGCACAGCTTAATAAGTATCAGCAGGAGAACGACAAGGGGGACGAAACCGAGCCCACAGAGGACTCCACCGCTGCAGAAACCGAGGATGAAACCGAAGCTAAGACCGATGCTCCCGAAACCCAAGACACAACCGACGCTCCCGCAACCAACGCTCCCGAAAGCGAAGCGCAGACCGAGCCCGAAGCAAAGGGCGGCTGCGGCAGCGTGTTGGGCGGCGCGGCAATCGTTGCAGCCATCGCACTCGGTGCACTTGTGATCGCAAAAAAGAAGGATTGATTTCTCGATCATGCATAAAAACCGTTGCTCCGCATAGGGGCAACGGTATTTCATTCTCCCAAGGTATTTGCCTTGGGAGAATTTCATCGCGCAGCGATTTCATCCGCGCAAGTGGATTTCATCCGCCATAGGCGGATTTCATTCTCGTCTCCCGATTTTCAAAAAAATTAAAGTTTTTTCAAAAAATGCAGAACTTTTCGGCAAAAAATGCGTCTATATAGGTGAAAGGAAAATTTTTTGTCCTACCCTATTGACAAATTTCAAGAATTGTTGTATTATTGTATTAGTACAATAGTACAACGAACAAGAAAGGAAGGGATGCAACCGTGACAATGCTCACCCCACAGGCATCGGTATCGCTGCAGCTGCTGCACAAATACCGCCTGGACATCATTGGCGGCAAGTATCCGCCCGGCAGCCAATTCCCCACCGTACGCGCCTTGGCTTACGAGGAGTCGGTCAACCCCAACACCATGCAAAGGGTGCTGACGCTGCTGGAGCAGGACGGGCTGCTGATCAGCCACGGCACGCGCGGCAGATTTGTCACCGAGGACGATGCCGTCATTTCACACGTGCGGCTGCTCTTGCAGACCGAATATCTGAAAAGCGCAAGAGAGCAAGCCGTAAAGCTTGGCATTACCAAGCAGCAATTCATGCAATTCTTAGAGGAAAGCGAGGAAAATGACGCATGAGCCAACCTATTTTAGTATGCGAAAAGCTTTGCAAAAGCTATAAAAAGAACGTCCCCGTGCTGGATGAGCTGGACTTTACGGTCGAGCCCGGCAGGATCGTGGGGCTTCTCGGCCCCAACGGCTGCGGCAAGTCTACCCTGCTCAAGCTGGTCTCGGGTCTTCTGACCCCCAACAGCGGCAAGATCATAGTCTGCGGCGAGCAAAGAAGCGAGCAAAGCAACGCGCTGATCTCGTTCTTGCCCGAAAGACCCTATTTCTCGTCTGCCATGACGGTCAACGCCATGATGGACTATTTTGAAGATTTTTACACAGATTTTGACCGCTCGCTTTGCGAGGTCATGTTAAAGGATCTTTCCATTGATCCGAAAGCCCGCATGCGTACGCTCTCCAAGGGCACTAAGGAAAAAGTCCAGCTCGTGCTTGTCATGGCACGCCGCGCCAAGCTGTACTTACTGGACGAGCCGATCGGCGGCGTTGACCCCGCGGCACGCGATTATATTCTCAAAACCATCATAGGCAACTACAACCCCGAGGCATCGGTCATCATTACCACGCACCTGATCGCAGACGTGGAGGGCGTGCTTGACGACTTCGCCTTTGTGGACGCCGGCAAGATCGCCATGTCGGGCAATGCCGACGAGGCGCGCGAGGCGCACGGCAAGAGCCTTGATGAGCTTTTCAGGGAGGTGTTCAGATGTTCAAGAAATGCTTAAAATACGATCTTCGTGCATTCGGCAAGATCTGGCTGCTGGCAGCAGCCGTGGTGCTTGCCATTGCGCTCCTTGGCAGCATTGGTATTGGCAGCTTTATGGCAAGCGTCATAGAGCTTGACGCCTCACCGGCACAGGGCACTCCCGGTCTTAAGTTCTTTACGCAGCTGTTTATCGGCTTGATCTCCGGATTTGCTTTGATCTCGTCCTTGGCTGTCTTTTTGATCGGCACCGAGATCGCGGTCTGCCTGCGTTACTATAATCATCTGTTTACCGATCAAGGATATCTGACCTTTACCCTGCCCGTCAAGCGTTCCACGCTGTTCTGGTCCAAAACGGTCAGCGGATACCTGTTCACACTCGGCTCGTTTATCATGTACGTGATCGTATACGGCCTTGCCGCTGTAAGCTTGGTAGGCGGTCTGCTCATCGGAGCGATCAGGATGGAGGGCGTCACGCTTGGGCAGGCGATCAAAGATATTTGGGAATTGATCACAAGCGATTACTTCACCTTGGAACCGATTTGGGAAGGCATCAAGTTCATCCTTTCCAAGATCGGCGCACTCAACATCATGCGCGTATGCATCTGCTTTGTACTTTTGGCGGTGCTCGGACTTTGCGCGCTTTTCACCTCGCTGATGATCAGCTACGCTTGCATCACGCTGGGCGCAACCATGTTCCGCAAGCTCAAGCTGCTCAGCGTGCTGGTAACTTATTACGTGGTCAACTACGTGCTGATGATCCCCGCAGTCTACATCATCACCTATTACGGCATGTTCTCCGCAGCCATCGGTGCTGTGGCGTTGCCCACGCTGTTTGCAAACGCACATATTGGCATGGGCGTGATCTACCTTGCTTTGATCGTTGCCATTCTCGCAACGCTGTGCGTAGGCGTTGCCCTTGCCATCTTTAACCTGACACGCATTGAGCGCAAGCTCAATCTTGCATAAAAGGAGGTGCACTATGAAAAACTTGACTAAGATTTTCGCGGCGCTGCTCTCGCTTTGCGCCATCACTTCCCTTTTATTGCTGGGCGCACATGCATTTGGCGAAACCGAGCCCATCGACGAGATCGAGGGCGAAAAGGTGGATTGGACTTATAACTTTACCGATAACACGCTGACACACGGCGACACCGTGTACGAGGAATACTTCATGCCTGCGGGCTTTGATATCTTTGCATGCGAATATACCTACACGGGCAGCATCACCATGAGCGAATACAGCAGCAGAACCGGTTCTGTCAGACAGTTTATGCCCGACCCCAATATCCCCGAGGTCTACCGTGATATTGCAATCTTGTTTGACCCCAACGTTTCCGAGGACCGCGTTTTTGTCACCGAAAACGGCAAGGCGATCGTGGACTCCTTTGTTCGCGGTGAATACAGCCATTACCAGTTTGCCAAGGATTACAATACAAGAGCAGTCATTCCCGACGACTATCTCATCGATCTGGCAGACAAGCAGCCCAATCTCACCATAGACGTCAGAACCCTGCGCAGTGCACAGGAATACTTGATCTACGGTGTTGACCAAACCGGGCACTTCGCACATATTGTCGGTGCGATCTATGCAACCTTGGACGGCAACGGATTCGTATACGTACACTTCGACGGGCTGGAAAGCAACTATCTGGATGCAGACGGTATGCTTTCGTTCAGACAGGGCGAGGTTCCTGCCTATGCGGTCAGCACAAGCAAGGTGACAGACCTGCTCGTAAGATCGACCTCTATGCCCAACCAATATATAAGCAAATACACCTTTGAAGAGGATATCGATATCGATCAGACCCCCGCGCTGATCATCTTTGCAGTCATGATGTCTCCCTTCCTGTACATTGCTCCCCTTCTGCTGCTGACGCTCGGCATCGTGCTGCGCTCGATCAAAAAAGTGCCCAGCAGAAAGCGTTGGAATTCGCTGATCATTCTGTCCTGCCTGTGGCTGGTTTGCTCGATTGCCATCACATCACTGTGTATCGCGGCGATACTGATATAAGTCATGGCAAAAGAAAAACGGATTTTGGCAAAGGGGTACGTAATGCCCTATCAAGCGTCAAGTTTTATCGTGCTGCCCGTGCTGTTGCTGATCGGTCTTGCCTTAATGAAATGCATGGTACTTCCAGATTCACCCACTCTGTTCATACTCATACTCGCGGCACTTTGCTGCATGATCACACCGATTGGCTTGGTACTGGACAAACAAACAATGCGCTACCAAATTGACAAAGGCAGTGTGCAAAGCCGCGATCTGATACGCAAGCATTGCCGATTAGAGGATGCAAAGGTCAAACAGATCGAGCTGACGCTTTCTGTTGGATACCACGGATTGTACCGTATGATGCCGGATAACGATACGCCGTTTTTGATCTGCTCGAACGACTTTTACAAGCACGACAAAAATATTTCCTTGTCCTACCACAGAAAACATCAGGTCGCGGTGCGCATCACACGCAAGAATTTTTCCCAAGTGCAAGCATATCTTGCACGCATGGGGGTTGCCGCGGGCATGACGGATTATGATACACTCGTACAGCTTTTGAAGTATCATCACGAGATGTATCGTAACCTTGAAGGCGCATGGATGCTACAATAACAATTTCAGGAGAAACAAAATGAAACGCTATTTATGTATTGGTCTATTATTGGTTGTTTGCCTATCCATGGCTGCCTGCTCTGCGCACATTGAGGACACCAACGGTGCGGACGATCATTCGCTGACCACCATTACTAAAGAGGAGCTGCTTGGCAACTCCAGCGCGGTCCAGTTCATGACGGTGCGCTCCGAGGTAAACGGCAAGATCGAATACTCTGTCGGTAAATTCACGGGCGTGGAAAAGGTGGAAGAGGTGCGCGCCAAGAGCGGTGCCGGAAGCATTACTTTCAAGGTGAACACCACGCTGGAAGAGGGCAACCTGTACGTGTACGTGCGCCATGACGGACAGATCGTGGGCGAGCTTGCCATTGGGCAGGACGACACGCTGACAGTGGAAAACCCGACCGAGGGTAAATACGAGCTTTGCGTTGCCGGCGAGAGCGCAAGCTTCAAGATGGTCATTCAGATCACGCAGAATTGAGGTATACAACATGAAAAACACAAACACCTGCCCCAAGTGCGGCAAACACGATATCGTGCGCTTTGACGGCTATGCAGGTCCTTACGACTCCGGCAACCACGTAAAGACCGGCTCGACCGTGTTTTCCGCGGTCAACGTCAACCGCTATATCTGCCTTAGTTGCGGCTTTACCGAGGAATGGATCGACACCTGCGATCTTGACAAGATAGAAAAGAGCAAAAAGGCGAAGAGATAACCCAAAAGCACCGCTGCCTGCAAGGGTAGCGGTGTTTTGACTTGAAAACGATTATAAAGCCTTCCCTTTCCGTGTCATCCTGAGCGGAGCAGACAAGGCTGGTATTATGTAAAAGAATGCGATACGTAAGCATCAGCCTTGTACGCGGAGTCGAAGTTTTGCGAAGCGCAACAACGTGGAGCGGAGCAAAACCACGAACCGTGATACTTGGGGACTGTCCTCTGTGTCGTGTCCGTAGGACATGATACAGTGGGGCTGTCCCCTGTGTCACGGTGAAGTGGGATCTGCGCAGGTTTTCACAATGTTGACTCAACCAAAGTTACATTTGAAAGTAGACAGTTATAATAAAGCATTCCCCAACCGATCACCCAAATCAGTTCTTTGGCTAAACAGACGTTGAGCAAACTTTATGGAGATCCCGCTGCGCCACAACACAGGGGACAGTCCCGCAGTAACATGCCCTTCGGGCACGTCACAGGGTACAGTCCCCGGTATTGTGGCTTGCGCTTTTGCTTGCTCGGGCACGCTGTGCCCTCGACCCGCAAAAGTTCGACTCCTCAGCGGCTCTGCCGCATCGTCGCTCAGGATGACACGTAAAATGATAAGAGCCCTTCCCTTACGGGAAAGGCTCTTTTCTCTCTTTTTTACTGCTCTTTTTGCTTGCTCTTTTTCTCTGCAGGCTTGCGGAACAGCTTGGCGATATCGAATTTCGGCACGCGCACGTCGGTGATAAACATCAGACCCACCACCACGGGCAGGACGTGATGGATGACGTTCATGACGTTATCCGGCAGCACCAGCCCCACAAGGAAGCACGCGGGCAGAATGATGGCTGCCGTGGTCACGGGCAAGCCGCGATATGCCTTGGCGCAACCGCCCTCGCTTCTCTGTCGCTTGGTCTCCAGTACGTTGAAAAACGCCAGACGAATGACGGCGCAAAGCACGTAAAAGATCAGAAACGCAATGCCCCAGATCTCGTCTACACCGCTAAAATACAGAATGATGGCAGGTACGACGCCAAAGCACACCACGTCACACAGCGAATCAAGCTGAATGCCGAAGTTTTTTTGATCCTCGGTGCGGTTCTTTTTGGTACGTGCCACCACACCGTCAAACATATCGAGAAAACCCGAAATGCCCACGCAAAGAATTGCCCACATGATCTGCCCGTCGAATGCAAGCTTTGCACCGATCAAGCCCGACACCAGGCTCATGTACGTCAAAATGACCGTATAATCGTAAACGCCGATGAATTTCATTGTTTTCAACCTTTCTCCAAAGAAGAATTTTGTTGCTTTTGCTGCACGATATCCATGCCGCGCGCCACGATAAATCCGAGCACGAAGCACACAAGGGACACGACAAGCAGCCAAGGGGAATCAAATTTTGCGGGAACGATCTTGATTGAGGACGCCACCACAAAGCCAAGCACGATGCGAGAGGTGATGGCGTAATGCTTCTTGTAGAGCATGTTGACCAGTCTTGCCAAGGATAGCGCGGTCAGCGCAATGCCCAGCAGCATGGGAAGAAGCACGTGCCAATCAAGCGCGGCAATTCCCTCGGTCATGGGCTCGTACAGCCCAAAGCAAATGAGAATCGAGGACGAGCTGAGTCCGGGCACGATGGTGGAAAGCCCCCACAAAAAGCCGCAGAACAAAAATGCCAAAAACGAGGGCGGAATGGTAATGCCCGACATATTCTCAAGCAGATGGAAGAACAAGAACGCCAAGGACAGCGACACCACAAAGGGCGTCCAGCTTTTCTTTGCGTCGCTTTGCTCGGACACCTTGAAAAGCTCGGGCAGCGTGCCGCAGATCAAGCCGAAGAACAGCATGAGCGCGACGGGTGCACAGGCGTTGAACAGCACCTCCACGCCCTTTGCAAGCAGCAGAAAGCCCACGATCCAGCCAATGCCGAACGGAATAAACATGCGGTAATGCTTTTTGATAGCGGGCACGGGGGTGGTCAGCAGCTCCATCATGGGCTCGTACACGCCAAACGCCACGCTGAGCACGCCGCCGCTGACGCCGGGCAGGATGGCACCCACGCCCACGATCGCGCCTTCTACAAAATCTACGATCGCTTGTAAGACACCGTTACGCTTCATGGAGTTCCCCCCGCAGCGTATCGATATATTTGCCGAAAAGCTGCTCCAAAAGCGAAAGCTCCTCCCGAGGCATCTTGGCAAACGCCTTTTGCTCTGCGCAAGTCACGGGAGAGACGATCTCCTCGCCTCTGCGCTTGCCTTCCTCGGTCAAGCGCACGATCTTGTGATTGCGCGTGCCGGGAATGATTTCAAGGTATGCCAGCTTTTTAAGTCGCATGCCCGTAATGACCGTGTTGACCGTCTGCTTGGGCAGCGACCACATGGCGCAAATATCCTGCTGGGTATGCTCTCCCGGCATGGAAACCAAGGTATACCAGATCCAGAATTCGCTCTCGGAAATGGCTAAATGCTTGATCGCACCGCGGTATACGCCCACCAGCTCCTTGATCTGCTGGTTGAGCAAGCCGCGCTGCTCTATATAATTTTGATCCATATTTCCTCCCAGAGTCCTATATCGTACTCTATGTTAATATTATAGTCCTATTTCGTACTCTTGTCAAGAGATTTTTCGGATTTTTTGGGGAAAAAAGTTGTATGTTTATAGGCGGGCGATCACTGTGTACAGTGTAATAAGATAGTATACAGGTAGTGTAAAGACATAGTATACAGTTTTATGGTATAATAAGGCATCAAGATCCAAAGGAGAAGAAACAGATGCCTTGGAAGGATAGAACTGTGGAAGACTTAAGAAAAGAATTTGTAGAAGCAGCGGAAGACTGCGAAAATTTCAGCAAACTATGTCGAGAATACAATATAACCAGAAATACCGGTTACAAATGGAAAGACAGATACAGTAAAGAAGACTCCCTGGCAGATAGAAGTCGACGCCCGAACGTAATAGCAAACAAAATAGCCGAACCGATCGAAATGCGCATAGTCGAAACTCGCATGAAGCATCCCGGTTGGGGTGCAAAAAAAATAAAGGCATACCACGAAAAAAGAGGCGATGAAATGCCTTGCTTGAAAACAATCAATAACGTATTAAATCGGCATGGACTCATAGATCCTGAAGAATCCTTGAAACACAAACCATTCATACGGTTTGAAAAGGAAAAATGTAATGAAATGTGGCAAACAGACTTTAAGGGCGAGTTCAAAATGCAAAACGGAAAGTATTGTTTTCCGCTAGACATATTTGACGATCATAGTAGGTTCGTGATTCAAATCAAACCAGCAGAAAGCACATCCAATCTTGTATTGCCTACGTTTAGAGAGGCTTTTTACGAATACGGAATGCCCGATGCTATCCTCTCAGATAATGGTGCACAATTTGCGGGCTTCAGGCAAGGATATACTCAATTCGAGAAATGGTTAATGAACCATGATGTTTTACCCATTCACGGACGTATTAAGCATCCTCAAACGCAAGGCAAGATCGAGCGATTTCATAAAGCCATGAATGACGAACTGCTCAAACATTACATCCCAAAGGATATTGCCGATGCAGAACGCGTTTTTGCGGACTGGCGCAGCTGTTACAACAATGAAAGACCACATGAAGCCTTAAATATGAAGTGTCCTGCAGAGATATATGTTCCAAGCCAACGCGCTTACGTTGATCTGATAGAAAAGCACGAATACGGCGGGCAATATCACATAATCAAAGTGAACAGTTGGGGATACGCCCGTTTCAATCATCATCAGATTTATTTGAGCGAAACCATGAAAAACGAATACATTGAGTTTAGACCCAACCCCAACAATGATACCTTTATTGCTTGCTATAGAAACTTTGCTATCGCAGAATTTGGGTTACATACAGGTGAA
>JAZOVZ010000043.1:0-2143 GCA_045658965.1 Eubacteriales bacterium | reverse complement strand
CCAAACGGTTTCTGAAATGCTGCCTGCTTCAATTAGCATTTGAAAGCAAGCGGTATGGGATACGAAAAAATGTAACCATGGCTAAGCAGACATTGAGTAGACCCATCGGAGATCCCGCTGCGCGCTTTTGCTTTGTTCCGTATCCTGCTGCGCGACGGATACTACATTCCGCAAAAGTTCGACTCCGCGCTACGCGCTACGCTCAGGATGACACTCGGGGGATATCTTTTTCGCGCCACGACACAATATCACATCTTGCATGACCGATGGAGATGCATCTTGATAAAATTTAAAAAATTCCCACAATTTTGTCAACTCTGCGTCTTAATCCGGTACTATTATATGAGGTGCAGTATTCTGCAAGCGTATGTCTGCTTGCAGAAATGTCTTGTGCCATCCAAAAGACGAAGGGAGACAAATATGCAAGACCAAGAGATCATTGCCTTGTATAATCAACGCAATGAGCAAGCCATTGTGCAAACCGAAGCCAAATACGGTACGTATTGCATGAGCATTGCACAGAGCATCCTGCGCAATCTGCAGGATAGCGAGGAATGCGTTAACGACACGTGGCTGCGTACGTGGAATTCCATTCCGCCCGCGCGCCCCGACAGCCTGAGAGGATACGTGGGTATGATCACGCGAAATATCTCACTCAACCGCTTTGAACGCCTGCACAGTGCCAAGCGCGGCGGGGGAGAGGTGGCGCTGGCATTGGAGGAGCTGCACGACGTTGCCGATCCGCATGCCGATGGCAGACTGCAGCTGGACGAGCTGGAGTTTGCACGTATACTCAATGCGTTTTTAAGGGCGTTGCCCGAGCGCGATTGCGGCATTTTTATTCGCCGCTATTATTATCTTGAAAGCGTGGATTCCATCGCACGCTACTATCGGATCAGGCGTGAGAACGTATTCAAAATCCTTTCCCGCGCAAGGGGAAAGCTGCGCGCAGATCTGGAAAGCGAGGGATACTCGGTATGACGGATATGAAGCTTTTGTATTGGATGAGCGGGATCGATTTTGACCTGCTGGAGCGCGTGAACAACCCCTCTCCCGGTGTGCGCGCAAGACCTTGGCGCGTGTGGATACCCGTGGCAGCCGCCTTGCTGCTGGTCGCGCTGCTGTTGCCCACTGCGATCATCGGGCACAGAACCGAGGTTTACGTAGAGGAGAATTACGAGCACTACGACGGCACGGTGCTGCATATGATGGATATCATGCTGACGCAGGATGAGAATACGTTTACCGAGCTGCTGGGCGAAGAGGGTACGCAAAAGCTGCACGCGGTGTTCGTGGCGTTGCGACGGGCGTTGTATCCCGACATGGATCTCCGTTTTTCGGAGCTGCCGGTGTATCCTATGTTTGCGCACCCGGGCACTGATTCGTGGAGCATTGCCGGGGATTTGCAAAGATTGGAGGGAAATGCATATCGATTGGGGATCCCAAAGGAGATCGACGGTCTACCTGTGAACTGTATTGAGTCGCGAGGCTTTGCTTATGCATTTGAACTGGCGGTCGCCGAGATTCCGGGATCAATCAAAATGATCGACGAGTGTGCTTTTATAGAGTGCAGGGATTTGGAAAAGGTGAGAATGGAGTATGGTGTGGAGAGCATCGGCCCCGCTGCCTTTGCTAATTGTCCTGCTTTGACAGAGATGGTTTTGCCAAACAGCCTGAAAGAGCTTTCCTATGCGGTGTTCAGCGGTTGCACATCCTTGACCGAGATCACGTATATGGGTACGATGGATGAGTGGAATGCCCTTGAGAAAGACGAAGAATCGGATATTCCGTGGTATATAGGATCTGCCATCAAGGTCGTGCATTGCACCGATGGGGATATTGCCATCGGGGAATAATTGAACAAAAAGGGGCGTAAGCCCCTTTTTGTGTTGGGTTTTGTCATATGGATACGCGCGGGCAAAATCCGCGGGGCATTCGTGAATGCCCCCTACGTTTTGTAAACCCTTTGTCCCCGTAGGGCGGGGGCTTGCTCCCGCAGCCACGTCACCCCGAGTGTCATCCTGAGCGGAGCAAAAAACAATCTGTCATTCTCGAGCGCAGCGAAGAATCTCGATTGTTTTTTGCGTAGTCGAAGTTTTGGTGAGGGAGCGACATTTTGTCGCGAGCCGATCCAAAACCGACG
>JAZOVZ010000042.1:0-12565 GCA_045658965.1 Eubacteriales bacterium | reverse complement strand
TAATTATACATCTATATATTTTCTTTTGTTTACTCCCTTATCATATAACCCGAAATTGCCCTTTTTTTACAGCTTCAGAACACCGTTAAAACGCTATTTGCAGCATTGTTATGCATTTCGGGAAACGCTTGAAACAGAATCGAGGTGACTTGTTTGAAATCAATACGCGCCAAGCTGATCATATTGCTTTTATGCTGTGTGCTTTTGTCGTCCACTATCATCAGTGCAATATGTATCACGCAGACTTCCGCCATTCTCGAAAAAAACGCGAACAGCAACATGGTCCTGCTTTGCGAAAAGGGTGCAAGATCACTCAACAGCCAGCTGAGCAGCATTGAAACCTCGGTCCTCACACTTGCCAACTACGTCACGGAAAATCTCACTTCAACCGATGTTCTGACGGATAACGACAGCGATGCATACGCACAGTTTCTTGCCAAGATCAAGCAGGTTGGCATTAACCACGCTTCCTCCCTGCAAGGCATTCGCGCGGTATACGTGGTGTTTGATCCCGAAGTATACGGCAATGACACGGGTTTTCGCTATGAGACTGCCGAAAGCGAAGTTCTGACGCTCAGATCCTTACCTGAATTGACGGAAAGCAACACCTATTTATCCGAAAGCTGGTGGACTGAACCCACAGCCGCCGGTAAGCCTACCTGGATCAACGTTTACGATGACGCTGCAGGCACGCTTCGTTTTTCCTACGTTGTTCCGATCTACCAAGACGATACGCTGCTTGGCGTGATCGGCATGGACTTTGACGGTCAGGTGCTTAGCGATATCGCTTCCAATATTCAGCTTAAGCAGTCGGGCTTTGCTGTTGTGCTTGATGCAAACGGTCGCATCGTCTATCATCCCAAGATCAATACCGGCGGTTCCCTTATATTGGAGACCGACGAGGCTTCGGCGATCAAGGGTCAGTTCTTTGAGCAAAACCTGATGGCATATCAATCCGGCACATACAACATTAACGATGCGATATGTCACGAGATATTCCCCTATACGTATAACGACACAAACTTCTTTATCACCTTCTGCACGCTTCAAAACGGCATGGTGCTGGGCATGAACGCCCCGGTCAGCGAGGTTTACGAGCAGCAATACGTCATGCTCAACAGAATTCTGATCTCTATCCTGGTGGTTACGCTGACAGTACTGATCATCACCGTTATTTTTGCTAACCACATGGTCAATCCTATCGTTTCGCTCAACAAGGCGGCACGTGCTTTGACCGAGGGTGACTTTGACGTCAAGATAACCCCTAAATCCAAGGACGAAATCGGCGAGCTTTCCAAGAACTTTGAAAGAACGCGTATCCGAATGAAATCCTATATCGATGAGCTTTACAGCGAAGCTTTTATCGACAGCTTGACCGGTACGCACAACAAATCCGCATATATTGACGAGGAAAAGCACCTCAATGAGTTGATTGCCAATGACACCGCATCCTTCTCGATTGCAACCTTTGACGTCAATTACCTCAAAATGACCAACGACCTGCTCGGCCACATTTCGGGCGACGAGCTGCTCATAAAAATCGCCGTTTGCTTGAAAAATGCATTCGGTCCGCAAAACGTTTTCCGCACGGGCGGTGACGAATTTGTAGCCTTGATCTACGGTGAAGACGAGGACGAAAGAATGTACCGCCTGTCCCAGTGCGTTGCCGAGATCAAAAATCAATCCTTTGACCACTACCCCGATATTCCGATCTCCTGCTCAGTCGGCGTTGCTACCTTTGATCCCGTTCGCGACAAATCGGTAGCTGACACCTTTAAGCGCGCCGATATCATGATGTACAAGAACAAGGCTGCCTTTAAGAAGGAAGTTCCTTTCTGGGATAAAGACCTGAGAGGCATGCGCGACGTGCGTATCAAGCGTTATCTTGAGTTCTTGTCCATTCTGAGCCTTACCATGGAAGCGCACCTGTTCTTAGTCGACGTGACCGAGGAAAAGGTTTACTTCTTTAATAACGTTAACCGGCGATTCCCTGCATCGGGCGGTTATTATATCACCAGCTCCCTTGAGGACATCGTGACCATGGTGCATCCCGATGATCGCGCGCCCTTGTATAGCAGCATCAAAAAGGTTATGAACGGCGAAGAGCTTGAGCATAACATGAATTACCGTTGGATCAACGACGAAGGCATGCCCGTATGGGTAAACGGTCACGGAAAGGCTGTTAAAAATACCAGCGGAAAGCCCTCGCTCATTCTGGGCCGCGTATCCGATACCATGATGCGTAAATGGTATAACCCCTTGACCGGTCTGTTTAACAAAACCAAATTTGCCTCAGATTATCGCAACCGCGAGATTGCTCCCTTTAACCGCTTTGTGCTGATCAACGTGGACAACCTTTCACGTATCAACATCAACCGCGGTCGCAAGGCGGGTGACGAGGCGTTGCTGACGCTTGCAAACGCACTGACTAAGCGTTTTTCCTACAAGGTCCTGTACCATATGGAAAAAGACTACTTTGCCCTGCTGCTTGACACGCAAGACGAGCACGATATCCGCGGCTACATCGAAGAGATTCAAACCGCTGTGGAGGATTCGATCAGCATTTCCGTTGCAGTCATTCCCCACGAAGAGCAGTATTACGTAGATGCGGACAGCATTTACGAATACGCGCGACATCTGCTTAAAGTCAACAAATCCAAGGGAGAAGGCATCGTATCCTTCTTTACCGACGAGGACTTTGAAAAGACCATTTCCGATATTAAGCTGATTGAGGAATTGGAGTGCTCGATTTACGATGACAGCTTTAAAGGCTTCCATCTTTACTATCAGCCTCAGATCGATGCAGTTTCCAATCAGATGATCTCTGCCGAGGCACTTTTACGTTACAACTCTTCCACCAAGGGGCTCGTTCCGCCCAATGAATTCATTCCGCTGCTTGAGCGCACGCAAATGATCCGTGAGGTTGGCACGTGGGTTCTTGAAAAGTCGGTTGAGTACTGTGCTAAATGGCGCAGAGTCCTGCCCGATATGCGCGTAACCATTAACATATCCCCCGTACAGTTAAAGCACGAGGATATTACAGACAAGGTGCTGAATATCCTGCGCAAATACGATCTCCCCACGAATGCGCTGACGCTTGAGTTGACCGAATGTGTGGAGATTGAAGAGGTTGCACAATTCTCCGAATGCTTTATCAAGCTTCGTAAGGCAGGCGTGCATATCTCTGTTGACGACTTTGGCACGGGCTATGCAAATCTCGGCTACCTCAATAAGATCCAGGCAGACCAGCTCAAGATCGATAAGATGCTGGTCAAGAACGTAACTCCCGGCTCGCTCAACTATACGCTGATCCAAAACGTCGTACAGTTTGCAAGAGCCAACAGCTTCAGCATTTGTATGAAGGGTGTTGAGACCGTCAAAGAGCTTTCGGTGCTTGAAATGATCGGTTCGGACGTGCTGCAGGGCTTCCTGTTCAGCCCGCCTCTCCCTGTTGAGGAATTCGAAGAGCTTTACGTATATTCCGAAGATCCCGTCAAGTGGGATTTCAAGGACGCACTTACAAAGCAACGCGAGCATTTGCGCTTTGCGCATTTTGATACCATGAACCTGCTCGCGCAGACACATATTGGTCTGTGGATGCTGAGTATTAACCCAAGCACCGGCGAAGGACTGTTTTACATTGATGAGGTCGAGCGTCAGATCCTTGGCATGGAGCACGTCGAATCCCACCGTGATTGCTATGATTTCTTTATCAGTCGTGTTCCCGAAGAGGAAAAAACCAGAATCAAGCAATTGCTGTACGCGATGCGCCAAGATCCTCGCGTAGCGCAGCTGCAATACTATTGGGACCATCCCACACGCGGCAGGATCCTGCTGCGCTGCACGGGCAAATTCTCGGGTGAAAAGGATGGCTTATTGACCTTCGAAGGCTTTGAACGCGTTGTTGAAGATCAACTCAATATGTGCGAATAAAAGCTACACAAAAAAGACCGCTACGGGTAACCGTAGCGGTTTTTGTTTTGGTTTAAAAGACAGATAGGCGACGAATCTGAGAATTCATGCAAACGCTGTTAATTTTGCACTTAACTTCTTGATCATCGTCGCCTATTTTAAAAATATTATTTAACCTTCTTCTTATACTGGATCGAGGTGTTACTGTTAATAAAGATGCGGTATTCCTCAATCGGAATTGCCTTGGCGTAGTAATAGCCCTGAATAACCTCGCATCCCATATCGACAACTCGGTTAAACATTGCTTCCGTTTCAACGCCCTCCTGCACGACTTGTACGTTCAAATCCTTTGCGAGCTGTACAACCGACATAATGATCTTATCATCACGCTCCTGGTCCAAGCCCTTAGCAAGGAAAATACGGTCGATCTTGATCTCGTCAATCGGGATCTGCTTGATCGTATTGTAGGAGGAGTATCCAGAACCAAAGTCGTCGATCGAACAGCGAATGCCGTTCTCATGCAGTCTGTTTACGATATCCAAAAGCTTTTCGTCGCTTTCCATAGCAAAGCTTTCGGTAATTTCAAGTGTAATAAAGTCATCGCCAATTCTATAATCTCTCTTGTTCTGAACGTAGAACTCAATGAAGTTATCCTGCAATGCGGTTACGCGAGACACGTTAACCGAAACAGGTACGATCTTTTCCCCACGTTCAGCAGCGGCACTCATATATTTGAGCACTTCCAGATAAATGAAATGGTCGAGCTTGATAATAAAGCCGTTGGTCTCAAACAAGCTGATAAAGTCGCCCGGGAATCGGTAATCACCGATCGAGGGGTCAAACCAACGAACCAGCGCTTCGGCACTGTCGATGCAGTCATGCTTGACGTTGTATTTGGGCTGCATGAACAGCTTGAATTCGCCATTCGTCAGAGATTCCTCCATGCGCGCCTCAATACGCTCGTTGTTCGCGATCTCACGATCCACCTCTTCGGTGTAGATCGCATAAGACTTGACTGCATTCTTCTTAACGGTCTGTGCTGCCAGGCTTGCGCCTTCGATCATCTGCGGCACCGTTGCGCGGCGATTTTGCGCAGTCAAATATACGCCAACGGCGAACTTGATGCTAACGCCACTCTTCTTGACCAGCTCGGACTTGTTGATCACCGCCTCCAGCAGCGTGATCTTATCACCGATCTGCTTTTCGTTGCGGTAGCGGATCATCATCAAATACTCACCGTCACCAACGTAACCGTAGGTCTCGCCTTCATTACAGAATGCTTCAAACACGTTGGCAACGAAGCTGAAGAGCTCGTTTGCCTTTTGCTCACCAAGCATATCCACGATCACGTTATAACGCTTGATCTTGCAATACATGACCGCATAGGGCTGCATACGACCTGCGTACAGCACCTCAATGGCATCACGGCGGAACTGCTCCGCGTTGGGACACTCAATGGTCGCATCGGTCAATACAGCGCGGGAAATAGCCTTTCTGGACTGTCTGGAATACAGAATGGAGTAAACCAGAATGCCGATAAATGCGCACAGCGTAACGGCAAGCAGTACAATGATGTGGCGAATGAACACCATTTCATTCTGCACCAGCGCGTCGTTGTTGAATACCTGCACGAGCATCGCGTCGGAGCCAAGATCGGTCAGCGGTGCGCAGGAAATGCAAAACTGTCCGCCATTGATCGAGGTCACGGTCTCTGAGTAGCGATCTCTGTCGTGCACTGCGCTGATAATGGCTGCGCTATCCTCCTTTTGCACGGTGAAATCCGAAAGGAAGGACTGTACGTTATTGCCCAAATAGATAAAGTCATCTGCCTTGGAAAACAGCATGACACGGTCGCCGGGACCGATCAGCATGATCGCCTCGCAATCCTCGTCTCTGACGCTGTCGAAATCCAAGATCTTGCTGCCCGTTTCGCGATCGGTTACAGGCACGATAGAAAGCACGCCATCCACGTAAGAGCCACTCTTAACGGGCAGGAAAAACGCGAAGCAATCCTGCTGCATGGTGCTGTCAAAATAGATGACACCGCCCTGCTTACGTTCCTTGGCAAGCTCTGCTATGCCGTCGGCAACCTCGTCCTCAACCTCTGCACCGTTGGCAACGTAAGCCTTTGTGCCTACGTAGAAGCGCAGATTACCAAACTCGGTGCTGCCGATATAGGTATCCATGACCGCCTCTGCCTCTTGCTGATTGGTGACCGACGCCATTTTGTCCGCAACGCTTTGCAGATTGATATAATGCTGGTCGATCAGACGCCCGGTCTCTTCAAGGTCGGTATCCAAACGGATAAGTGCGTTGCTCTGTGCCGATTCCAGGAAGAAATCGGATGCGGTCAGGATCAAAGAGACCATGTACACGCACAAAAACAGCAGCAACAAAAGGACAACGACACGTCGCAGCACGGCAAGATGCTCTTGCTTATTTTCTTTATTCACTTTTTTGGGTGAAGCTGACGTTTCCATACCGTTCCCCTTTCGCATGTTTATGATTTGTTGTTGGAGTCATCTGCTTCTGTCTCCTGTCTTTTTGCCTGAATGAACATGCTTGCAAACATGACCACGGCGGTCATCATGACAAGCGAGCCGACAAGCCAGATAAAGTTTTGAGTCATAAATTCCAGAAACGAGGTCAAGCCCGTCATGTTTCTGACCCAAACACCGATCAGGCGATCCCCCTCGGCAGGCTGCTTATCCTGCAGCGGATTGTTATCTCCGCGCGTTGTGAAATACAGCTTGCCGTTTTCCTCATAGGGCTCCTCAACCACTCTGTGGGTGTTGGGGCAGCCGTAGATGGTGGGATCGGTTGAATAAAAGCAAATGATATCGTCTTTTTGTACTTTTTCGGGATCAACGCGCTTAATCAGAATGTACGTTCCTTCCCCGATGGTCGGCTCCATACTCTTGGACACGATGTTCATGACCGAGTATTTGCCGATATGAGGCACCTCGCCTTTGATATGCGCACTCATAAAGCTGATGATCAGGATGGCACCGAGCAGCATAACTGCCCACCAAATTCCCGAGCATACGTGCTTTACGATGCTCCAGATCTTTTTCTTTTGCATGATATACCCTTATCAGAGGACGGAAATATCCTCGGAATATTCATTGAGCTGCTCAAAGCTGTCGCCCAGCTTTTGCAGGTTGAGAGCGCGGTACTGCTCTGCGTAGTCCTTATAGGTGTGTGCGATCTGCTCTGCACCGCACTTCTTCATAGCGGACTGGATCAGCTTGAGCGCAACGCTCAGCGAGTTTACGGTCTTGACCTTGACAAGCAGCGTGGTATCCGCGTACTTGCCCTTTGCGCTACTGACGTAGTTACTCTTGCTGTACGAGCCTGCGGTGGTTGCAAGGTACAGATACAGTACCTTACCCTTGACACCGATGCGGGCAACGACCTTGCCGTTCTGCTCTACCGTCTCCTCTTCGTAATCGATGCGGGCGGCGGTGCTTGCATAGGACAGCAGCTCGTTCTTGATCTCGTTGTAGTCCAGACGTACGTCACTACCAGCCTGCAGGAGTCTTGCAAGGTAAGAGCCACGGTATCTTGCATCGCTTTCCTCGCGGACGCTGAGCACCACGTAATCCTTCTTGGTATTATCAACCTCGGGCTCTGCAACTGCTTCGACCACAGGCTCGGGCTCTGCAACTGCTTCGACCACGGGCTCGGGCTCTGCAACTGCCTCGACCACGGGTTCGGGTTCAACAACTACTTCAACCACGGGTTCGGGCTCAACCACTGTCTCGATCACGGGCTCAACAGCTTCAACGACTGCTTCAGCCTCGGGCTCGGCAGCTTCAGATTCTGCAGTACCCTCGGACTCGGCAATAGACACAAGCTCAAGCATATGCGTGGAGCGCATTTCCTCGCCGTAAGCATGCGAATCGTTGGGCTTGGCAGCGGCAACGTACTTGATATTGGCTGCACCGCCCTCGGCTGCGATCTCTTCGACGGCTGCCTGCTCCTCAGGCTGCTCGGTGGTCTGCTCTTCATCATCGTCGTCACGGTCGCCAAAGACGCCGGACATATCCGCCTTGACAAACTGGTCGAACTCGTTGACCTGAACGTCGGGCGGCAGGATCATCTTGACAAGTCCGCGCTCAACAAGCGCTTCGGTAGTCTCGTAAGCCCAGGTGTAATCCACGTATTCGCGCTCGATCTTCTCGAGTCCCAGCTGCTCCATCATTGCCATGATCATATTGACGGCATATCTGCAGGAACGCGCGCTTCTGACCTTGATCAGCAGCTTGGTATCGTCGTTCTTATCGCTGACGTCACTTGCATAGGGGCTTTCCTCGATGCCCTCGGGAGAGAGCGCGAGGTAGAGATACAAGCTCTTACCCTTGATCTTGATACGTGCAATGGTGTTTCTTCCCTGTCTGAAGCTTTCATGCTTCCAGCTGATACGGGATGCAACGGGCGAATAGGAATGCAGCACGTTCTTGATCAGCGTGTAATGCTGCTGCAGCTGCGCTTCCGACTGAATGTATCTTGCCAGGAAGGAATACTTGTAAGTAACCACGATAGGACCGCGCTTTGCGGCTTCCTCCATGGCTGCCAGACGCGCAAGTCTTGCCTGCTCTGCAGCAATGCGCTCGCGCTCCAGTCTTCTTGCTTCCTCTTCCTGACGCAACAGCTCTTGGTACAAAAGCTCGTCTGCCAGCAGGGCGACCGTGATCGCTCTGCGGATGCGCTTCTCGTCCTCGGACAACTGCTTCTGATTGTCCATCAAACGGGAAACGGGCACCATTTTTTTATATTCGGAGTCGTAAACCAGATAATCCTCCAGTTCCTGCTCGTCGAAATCTCTTCCAAAGTTGGGGTCCATTTCGGACAGCTGTCTCTTGGCGAGAATGCTGACCTCATCATTGACGACACCCTGATAGAAATGCGCGTACTGCAGCGCGACGGTGGTATACAGATCGCCAACCGACTGATCGGCAGGCTTTTCCGCATATTCCTCGCCCCAGACCGAATAGCCGGTCTTGTCGTACTGCTCGATATACTCCCACAGCGCAAGGCAATCCTTAAAATTCTTGTTCTTTAAGATCGCGTTGGTGCGGATGACGGGCGGACGGATATAGTTTCTACCCAATCTCTGCGCGAAGGGCGAAGCCATATACACGTTGATCGCTGCGTAAATACGTTCCAAACGCTCCAGCGCAGAAGCGAATTGGAGATTGATATCGGTATCCATATCATTATCCTGCTCAAATTCGGGAGAAACGAGCTGGATCTGCAGGTTCATTTTGGCGGTGGTGCGCTTTTTGTTTTCGGTAAAGTGCTCGAAATCCACGCCGTAATCAAAGCAATAGTCACGCTCCACGCCGCTGCCGCCCACAAGTGCACGGTAACGTCTATCCACAAACGCAGAAAGACGGGAAAGCAGCGTGTTGATAAACTTGTTTTCATAGGTCAGATAGGTTTCCTCACGGTGCACGTTAAGGATCTTGGAGGGGATGACCTCGTCCCCCTTGATTTCTCTGATGAGATTGGTGTGCTGCGCCAGATGTCTGACGGACTTTTCGGAAATGACGCGGGTCAGCTCAACCGGTACCACCTCTTCCTGGTCCTCGATGGAGATCTTGGGCTCACGGATGATGATATCAAGGGCGGGTAGAGCTTCCTCTACCCGCGTTAACCATTCGGTATCGATCGACTTACGGATCACGCGTTGCTTGAGCGACGCTTCTGCATCTGCGCCGCCTATGATCATGCGCATTTCTTCATAGTCAGGATTTTGCTTAGCAAGCTTTTGCAAGGCGGAGAAGGCCTTTGACCTAAGCTCTTCATATTTATTTTTCATAATACCTTCCCCTTCCTTACAAAAACAATTAAATAATTAGCTTCTCTGGAGTCTTTCCAGGAATGCGATGGAGCTCTTCATCTTGTCCTTGCCGAACAAGGTGTTGAGATAGTTGATCAGACCCTTGATCTCATCACGGATGAGCGCGAGGTTGAGCATTTCAAACTTACGGAAGACCTTGGTTGCCAGCATGTGGTCGATACCCTCAACGACGTCACCGCCGCAGGCTACGTAAACGGGAACGAAGATCTTGAGCTGCTTCATAATACGGTTACCGAAAGCAACGCGGAACTTCTTGATAACGTAAGCGTCCAGGCTTTCGATCATATCGAGGTACTTCTGCTCTACGGGGTAATCCTCAATTGCCTTGCGGTACAGCGCGTCAACAGACGAGAAGCTAACCTTGGAGGGAGGCGTATCGGGAGCATCAAATGCAGCACCCTTGTTATCGATGTTAATAGTCAGTGCTCGGTCGTAAACCTTATCGGATACCGAGAAGGTGGAGTCGTCGTTGTTTGCGGTACCGATGTACCAGGTGTTCTGCGGGATGAGCAGCTTGCCCTCGGGCAGATGCTTGGGGTCGTTTTCCCAAGAGGAAGGAACCAGCTCGATCTTCCATTCGTCCGCATCGGGCATTTCCATCAAGGACAGCATTTCTGCGAAGTAATACTCAACGCGCGCGATGTTCATCTCGTCGAGGATGATGACGTTGATATCGTCGGTGTAGGACGCCTCGTAAATACGGCGCAGCACCTCGGTCTCGTTGAACTTCTTGGAGAATTCGTTGAAGTAACCGAACAGCTCGGAGCGGTCACGCCAGGAGGGCTGTACGGACACGATGGTCGCATCGTTCTCAAAGTACTTACCCAAAGCGTAAGGCAGCGAGGTTTTACCGGTACCGGAGATACCCTGCAGAAGAATGAGCTTGGTTGCGGCAAAGCCTGCAAACAGCGTTCTGATGATCTGCTCCTCATAGTAAAGACCCATGCGCGAGCATGCGAAGTTTCTGAAGTCGCGGCAGAGATCCTCGAGCGTGAAATCCTCTCTGTATTCGGGAGTGATGTAGTAGCGGTACTTCTGGTCGATCGCGTCCAGACGAGCGAAACGAGGTGCAAGACCGCTTGCGTTCTCCTCTTCCTTCTCTTCCCCGTCGGGTGCGCCCTCGTCGTCGGTCTCTTCAAAGACCTTGTTGAGCTCGGCGACGTCGATGGTGGTCTGACCGATCTTGAGCGCGAGAATGCGTTCCTTTTCCTTGGTGAGCTGGATCACGTCGCGGTGCAGCTTGGCAACCTCTTCGAGCAGATCCTCGTTACCGACGTTGGAACGGCGGAAGCGAACGTACTTTCTGATCAGCAGCACAGCCATGTAGAAAATGATGAACCAAATGGCAACGACCAAAAGGATCGCGAGAATACTGAAGATCCAGTCAACGACGCCAAATCCGTCCTTGTACTGATTGAACTGTTTGAAATATGCAACAACGTTGAAGATCTGGAAAGCACCGTTAAAGAATCCGGAGATGATCTTCCAAATGCCTTCGATCATGATAGTCAGAAATGCAAAGAACCAATCTAAGAATGCACCCATCTGCTTTATACCACCTTTGCTGAAATTTTGCTTTGATACAAGGGATTACTGATCGTTTTGACCTTCATCCTTGTTTTGCTGTGCAGCGTTTTGCTCCTGCTGCATGGTCTTGAGGTATTCCTCAATTGCGCGACGCTTGATCTCCTCCTCGGTCTCCTTGGAAACGGGGGCTTTCTTTGCCTTTTCCTCAAGCAGCACCTTGATGAAGTTATACAGCTCGTAGAGGAAGAAGATGATCAGCGGCAGTACGATGCACAGGAAAAATCCGAGCGAGGACTGCAAGAAGCCGATGACCGCGCCAACGCCGGGCAGGCGTGCATTTTCGTGTGCAACACCGATGACGTCGGTGTAATGGACCTCGTAAAGGTCGGGTACGTCGTATTTATCGCCCTGGGTCTTAAAGCCGTCGGGCAGAAGCTGTACGATTCGGTGGGTATTGACGTCATTGAGCTGACCGTCACCGTTGAGGTCGTCGGGAGCCCAGAAAGTAATGATTGTGCCGACAGGCAGCTGCTTGACAGCCTCATAGTCGCCGTTTGCACCGGACAGCTTGTCGATAAAGATCATATCGCCGCGGTTGAAGGTGGGCGTCATGGAGTCGGACACGATGGTGATCATGCTCTTGCCGAACAGCTCGGGCACGCCATCCTCATCGGACTGTGCGGACAGTACCATGACGGTGACTGCAATCGAAAAAGCCACGAATGCCCATACGAGCACGTTAGCAATTGTCGAGAGCACCTTTTTAGCCTTGGACTTGGTCTCCTTTGCCATATTGAAATACCTCACTTTTTGTATCTGTTAGTTTGAAATATGCGTCTATATCATCGCCCGAGGGCGGGATGATCGAATTTAGCCTCCACGCTCTTTTTAAGCCCCCCTCTCCGAGGTGGGGTAGCCTTTACAAGGCGCGACGCGTTATTGAAGCCGTCCCCTCGGGGGAAGGTGGGGTCCCGTAGCGTAGCGTTACGGGAGGAAGGGGAACTCGTATGTTTTGGATCGGAATTGCGATACCCAAGCGGGCAACCAACTCCCCCCACCGCCCGTGCGCACGCGCACTCCGCGGTCCCCCCCGCCTCGGAGAGGGGGGCTTATTATTGCGGGTAGCCTTGGAAGGACTGCGACGCTTAAAAAGCCGTCCCCTCGGGGGAAGGTGGGGTCCCGTAGCGTAGCGTTACGGGAGGAAGGGGAACTCGTATGTTTTGGATCGGAATTGCGATACCCAAGCGGGCAACCAACTCC
>JAZOVZ010000041.1:0-110412 GCA_045658965.1 Eubacteriales bacterium | reverse complement strand
GAAACCCAAGCCGTCGATACAGCACGAGAGGGATGCCATTGTCAAGGTGACCTTGGCAAGTATCTGTTCAAGCGACCTGCACATCAAGCACGGCAGCGTACCGAGGGCGGTGGAAGGAATCACGGTCGGTCACGAGATGGTCGGCATTGTGGAAGAAGTCGGCTCGGCAGTCAAGCACGTAAAGCCCGGGGACAGAGTCACGGTAAACGTGGAGACCTTCTGCGGTGAGTGCTTCTTCTGCAAGAAGGGATTCGTCAATAATTGTACCGACAAGAACGGCGGTTGGGCGCTTGGTTGCCGCATCGATGGCGTTCAGGCAGAGTATGTTCGCGTGCCGTTTGCGGATCAGGGGTTGAACAGGATTCCCGATAGCGTGACCGACAGACAAGCTTTGCTTGTGGGCGACGTTCTTGCCACGGGTTATTGGACGACGAAGATTTCCGAAATTACAGAGGACGATACCGTTCTCATCATCGGAGCAGGCCCCACGGGAATTTGTACGCTTCTTTGCGTAATGCTGAAGAACCCCAAGCGTATCATCATGTGCGAGAAGGACGAGAACCGCATCAAGTTTGTGAATGAGCATTATCCCGATGTGCTGACGGTCACGCCCGAAGAATGCCTTGATTTTGTTCGTGAGGACAGCGATCACGGCGGTGCGGACGTGGTGCTTGAAGTTGCCGGAGCAGAGAACACCTTTGAGCTTGCATGGCAGTGCGCGCGTCCGAATGCCATCGTCACGGTGGTGGCGCTTTACGACGAGGCGCAGACTCTGCCTCTGCCGAATATGTACGGCAAGAATCTGACCTTCAAAACCGGCGGCGTTGACGGTTGCGATTGCGAGGAAATTCTAAAGCTCATTGCAGAGGGCAAGCTCAACACCGAACTGCTGATCACGCATACCTATCCGCTTGCGAAAATCGACGAGGCGTATGAGCTGTTTGAAAATAAACGCGACGGAGTTATTAAGGTCGCGGTGGAGTGTTGAGCAAACATTTTCAGAACACAGCAAATTTTTCTATAACGATTTTCAAAAACGCATTGACAACCATCGATGTATGTGTTATAATATATCCACGCTTATCAATGTATCGGGAGGAAACGGTAAATGGCATTCAAGCACAATGATGGAATAAAGATATTCAAGGCTCTCGCCGATGACAACCGTCTTGAAATCATGGAAATACTCATGAGCGGTGCAAAATGCGGATGCGAGCTTCTTGATGCACTCAAGATCGGACAGTCAACTCTTTCCCACCATATGCGTATACTGTGTGAGGCAGGACTTGTCGATGCCTGTAAGGAAGGTAAATGGATGCACTACTCGCTTTCCGCAGAAGGCTCGGCACAGGTCAGAGCATTGATCGAAAGATACACGTTATCTCCCGACAAGGCTTGCAGCTACAAGAAATGCGATAGTTGCAAAAAGTAAATATATTAAGGTCAGCATTCGTGTTGACCTTAATACAAAATCAACACATTGACGCATATAGATATATAAATGTAATTGGGGTACATTATGCAACAAATATGGGATTTCATTCAGAACCAAATTCTCGGTATGAAATGGCTGAATGAACTGATTGGAAAGCTTCTTTCTCTTTGCGGTTTGGATGTAACAAGCCGTATCGGTGGCAGTATTCAGTTCTTCATTTACGATGTGATCAAGATATTCGTTCTTCTTGGATTTTTGATCTTCGTCATATCGTATATCCAAAGCTATTTCCCACCCGAAAGAACGAAAAAGATACTCGGCAGATTCCACGGTGTAGGCGCGAATATTATCGGTGCTTTACTTGGCACGGTCACTCCATTCTGCTCTTGTTCGTCGATCCCGTTGTTTATTGGCTTTACAAGTGCCGGACTTCCGCTTGGCGTTACGTTCTCCTTCCTTATTTCCTCTCCGATGGTCGATCTCGGTAGCCTTGTGCTTCTAATGAGTATTTTCGGTTGGAAGGTAGCGGTTGCTTACGTGGTATTCGGTCTTGTGGTTGCGGTACTTGGCGGTACGCTGATTGAAAAACTCCACCTTGAAAATCAAGTTGAGGACTTTATAAGAAACGCCAAGAGCCTTGATGTGGAAGCCGAAAAGCTTACCTTCAAGGATCGTATCAAATACGCTTGGGAGCAGGTGTTTGAAACCGCTAAAAAGGTATTACCTTATGTTCTCGTTGGTGTGGGGATCGGTGCAGTTATTCATAATTGGATACCGGAAGAATGGATCGTAAAGGCACTTGGTGGCAATAATCCCTTTGGTGTAATCCTCGCCACCATTGCAGGTGTTCCGATGTATGCGGACATCTTTGGAACGATACCGATTGCAGAAGCCTTACTTGCAAAAGGAGCGTTGCTCGGCGTAGTGCTGTCCTTTATGATGGGCGTTACAACGCTTTCTCTGCCGTCTATGATTATGCTTCGCAAGGCTGTTAAACCGAAATTGCTCGGTATATTCATTGCCATTTGTACGGTCGGAATTATCCTTGTGGGATATTTCTTTAATCTCATTCAGCCACTTATTATTTAATTTCAGGAGGAATTTACTATGGGACTTTTCGGAAAGAAAAAGGAAGAAACAAAAACTTGCTGTTGCTCTTACGGCACAGCAAAGGAACAGACTGCCACCACCAACACTTGTTGCGGTGAAAAGGTGGACGGTATCTGTTGCATCAAGGTGCTTGGCGCAGGTTGCAAGTCTTGCCATCAACAGCTTGAATACGTAAAGGAAGCGGTCAAGAACCTCGGTCTTAATATCGAGGTGGAGTATATGACCGATATGGCAAAGATTATGGAATATGGCGTGATGAGTATGCCAGCCATCGTGATCAACGAGAAGGTCGTTTCGATGGGTAAGGTGTTGAAGGTTGCAGAAGTAGAGAAACTGCTCAAAAACAAGTAAAAAACTTGTCGTCGCATCTCAAGAACTGCTACGCAGTAAGCAAAGAAAAAAACAACCGAAAAACTTAAAACGGCGGTTCTCAGAGCAGAGACCCACCGTCATTTTGCATGAAATAAAAATCTGAAAGTGCCGAAAACCCTTATGGAATATAGCCTTTTTGTGCCAAATGTGGTCAAACATGTGGTCAAGCCCGTTTTTGAGTCGATTTTGGGCAAAAAAATAGCGGACGTTTTCAAGGCGGTGTAAACACCAAAAAGCCCGAAAAAGCCCGTAAAATAAAGAAAATTCGGAGGTTCGTTATGAACCTCCGAACTGGTCTGAGTGACAAGACTTGAACTTGCGGCCTCTACCACCCCAAGGTAGCGCGCTACCAGCTGCGCCACACCCAGATGCGTCTATGGGAACTACTGCTCCCTGACGACCTGTATATTTTAGCACATATAATTGAAAAAGTCAATACCTTTTTCGAAATATTTTCACTTTTTTTCGCTCAATTTTTATGCGGTTTTAGGGTGGATTTTTGGTTATTTTGCGAAGCGATAACGGTAGCTTTAAAAGAGCAGATGGGGCCTGCCTACAGAACCGAATTGGCTGGTCAAGTAAAACGGTTTGATGGCAGGTACTGACATAACTTTTAATTTTGCGTCGACATCTTTTTGCCTATACATTAGCTAGAATTGCTCGCATAATGGCATACGTAATGTCGCATTCCGCTGCGTGCTTCTTTCTGTAATTGGGTTCCTTGCCCGAAACTTTCTTTAACGCACTCAAAGCACTGTCTGGAATCCTATGGAAGATATCATTTCTGTCAAGCATATTTGCAAGAGCTTGGTAAGTACCGTTATGTTGTTTTACCCAATCGGGAACACCGGTGACAGAGCCGAGCCAAAAAGCGAATTGGAAGTTGTAGGAACTGTTGATGATACGGATGATCTGTTCCTCGGTCATAGGCTTCAGTGCTTGCCAATTATAGTTGAACGGGCCGACAAATCCACCACCGAACTCCGACGGCTTTTTGAATGTGATGTATTCGTCAAAATCCTTCATCATTTCATAAGCGTGGTTGACTGCCGCCTTTGCGGTTTTCATATTATTCTCGGTTCGCCATCCCTGCGTTGCGGCAAGAATACCGATATGATTCGCGCCGGGGAATTTAGCTTTCGGTTTGTAGTATCTTTCGTTTTTGCCCTTGATTGAAAAATCGTCAACCGAGTTATACTCTAAGACTGCTGACAGATGCTCAAAGGCAAGCGATAATTGTTCTGCAAACACGGGGATATCCTCGGATGATTTGGTCATAGCGAGAATGTTAGCAACAATGGCATTGTCGCCACCGCGTCCCTCGGCATCCAATGCCGCACCGCCGCGAAACCAATTCTTGTGTGCCGATGCGATTTCGGGTGTCAACAACGCTGTGACCGCTTTTTGAATTGCTGGATGATTCGCTTCAACACCCAAGTTTAAAAGACCACCTATGTGACAGTCCATACCGTCAATGCCGTGGAGTTCATGACCGAACCACCCATCGGGATGCTGTGCGGACAAATGCTTTTGTGTATTGGACTGTGTCAAAATCTCGTTTTGAAGCGCCACCATAAAAGGCTCGTTCACCGGAGCGCCCAGCATGTCACGATGAACCAAGTATTTTATGCTCGGGCAGGCGTATTCAAGGAGAAAATCTATTTGTTTTTGAAAGGTGTATGCCATATGTTAGGCTCCGTTCCGTTGTTTTTCTATCCTGTCAAGGTTAAGTAAAATCTTTGCTCTCTTAACGGTAATGTATCCCGTCCAATTCTTTGTGACTTGTCTTGATATGTCACTATCGATGCCCCAAGAGAAATTTGGAGTCCATACACCTTGATCGTTAATGTTATCGAGCCAAAAGGCTATCGTTTGTTCAATACCGTGACCGACCGTGCCATACCAAACAGAATTGGGACAGGGCACGTAATCAAGGGGTGTAAAGTAATAGCTATTGTATTTGCTTGCATCGAAGCAGGTGTTTTCAAGGATTCTTCTTCGCATAGCCACCATTACATCATCTGTAACAAGCGGAGATTTAATAGCAATGAGTTGATCTACCAATGCTTGAATATTAAGCGTATCGTGGTCTCCACAGAAGTCGGTTGAAACAAGTAACTTCAAGCAATCTCCGGCTATTTTATATCCAAGTTCTTTTTGACTATCCGTTCCGTATCGGATAAATGCAGAAGCAACAACAGCACACGGATTGGGATTGAATACAGTACAAGGAGCATAATTCCACCACGGTGCGTGAGGATAGTCCATTGCTTCTTTCGGGCAATCTTCCCAATACTTCGGGATATCCTGCACGTTGTTTTCAAAATAGGAAAGAATGCGCTTCATCCATTCGGAATCAAAGTCAAGACCATATTCGTAGGCTTGGAATATAGCTTCTGCCGTTGGGATAGCCGCAGACAAAGGACATAGCACGTCTGCTTCAAAGCCGCTACCCATACCGCCGTCAGCGTTCTGATATTTCAACATTTCTTCAACGATGGCGTCCTTACTGCCACCGTTAAAGAGATAATCCCATTTTGCGAGATCGTATGGACGAGCGTTATCTTGCATCCATTTGTCCATTTTCATCAGTTGTGGTTTGGTTAGATTTCTCATAACATTATTCCTCTGCGGTCAATTGATCTGATTGCATTTGTTAACGTACTTTTTTTGATAGTCGTGGATTTGTTTGCAAGGATATTTCAAACAATTGATACATATTTCAACATTGTTTTCCTTACAACATTTTATAAACGGACACTCCTTGCACAAATAGAATATATCTTCCGATCGACCCCCGAGACAATGAATATCTTTAAGTGGAATATCTATCCCAAACTCGGTTTTATAAAAGCGCTGTGATTGTTTGCGTAATTCTTCATCGTTTCTGATAGTTGCAAGATACGTGAGACAACGAGCACAATCGTGACCGCAATAGCAAATTGTTTTTTTATAGTCAAAGCTCATAGTTACCTCCGTTTGCATAATGCATTATCAAGAGAACTCGGAACGTGATATCGCACAGCTTTCTTGTATCGTTTTTCCAATCCACTTCAAGCTGTTGACCACCGTAGGTGCTAATGCCTTTCAGTTGATTTTCATCAACGGTGGCTCTGCAAATGCCATTTTCGTCAATAGCATTGGCGAGAACATCCACCTCCGCTTGAAGTTCGGGAACATAAGGCGCAAGACCGCAACGGCAAAGCCATTCCACACGGTCAAGATATGTATAGTGAACTCCGTCCTTGTCATAACCGAGAGTGTATCCTTCCTTGAGGCAACCAACAGTTCCAAGAACGTATCCAACCCAACTGTCACCGCCAACTTGACATTCGGGGCGGTCGGTGCGCATCAGCTTTTTCACAGCTTCTGCAAGCATTTTGATATTGTCCTCGGTTCTCCAAGAGTTCGTATGTGCCAAAATATCAAGATGATAATAGCAAGGCCATTTTTCGTAATCATTGAAAACGCGCTTTTCTTTGCCGCTGACCTTTTTTATGCGTGTGATATCCAAAATCGAGTCCACTTCAAGCACACGCTTGAAGGAATCCAAAGCCAACTGTATCTGCGGTCTGATATCTATGATATCGTCATATCCGGCACGGGCGATACACGCGCAACGAATAAAATTCTGACCGTTGGCCGCATAGCGGAACTCATCAAAATACTTGCCTTTTGTGCGATAGCAAAGGTCTGTCAGCTCGGTGGTAACAAAGGCATCCATAGCACGTTTCAGTACGGGATCGTCCTTGCCCACTGCCTTTTCTGCAAGCCACTTTGTGCCGACCTCTTGGTTTTCGTAAGGACCTGCGTTTTTGTTTGGTCCGTGAAATCCGTTGCCGAGCCAACCGTTTTCCTTTTGGCAGTTTGCAATGAGCTTGTATATCGGTTCTTCTTTGATCTGAGCAATCAGATCCGCTTCTTCCGCTACGGTGATGTTGCCGAGAATCTCTTTCTGCACACGGAGACGGATGGAGGGATTAGCGTTTTCAAGGAGAAAATCTATTTGTTTTTGAAAATTGTATGTCATGTATCGGCTCCTTGGTTTGCAAAATCATGGGTGATTATTGAATTCTCTTGAAAAATTGCAATATTGCTTTTTTCCGTCTTTTGTCAGCAAAGCAATAGGTGGAAAGTTGTATTTGAAACGGTCATAATTCAAAACAAAACGGGTTTGCGATACATTCCTTGCCAAAAACCTTAACTGCCATGCGATACATCGCTTTTGCATGAATACGGTCGTGCCAAATAAAGCGGCGCAAAACCTTTCGAAGCGACCAATCTTCACCGTAGCTGCCTGGAATCACGGCATTTTGAAGAAAATCGGGCATTGCTTCAAGTGCTTCAAAGCCGCGCAAGCGGCATTCGTAAATGTCACCGCTGTTGTCGGCATTGACGCCGATCTCTGCAAAATAATATGCGTTGACACTCTTTGTGTGTTCGTGCATCTCGTGCGCAGAGCGGGGAACTTGTCCGTAAAAGGTTTTGCGCTCGGGGGATGCTGTCGCGCTCTTATCGGGAACAGATGCATACAGCACAAGAAAATCCTTGGCGGATTTGAGCGCGAGTGCTTTCAGGGTTTGGTATTCTTCAAGGGGCAGCGGGGCTTTCTCACTCTCGAAAAGCACGTCGGAATCGGCGTCTTTGATGTTAAGATCGGAGTTCTTGTCATAGGTGATAACGATTTCCGTGCTTTCCGGAATTTCCGCTCCCAGCCATTTCAGATAGGATATGATCTCCGCCGGCATTTTCGCTGCTGCAACTTCAAGGCTCTCACCTCGCGTATAGGCACCGATACAATTATCTGCATAAAGCAACGTATCGTTGCCGTTATGCTCCCAAATACAGTTGATTATCATTATCAAACCACCTTAATCAATCCATGAATGTTGTCAATAATAAACCTCTGCGCATCTGCGTTATACAGGGCGATATAGTAATCGCCGTTGAGTCCGTGGCGAGCTTCGACCAAAATGCCGAGCTGCTTGCCGGCATCGGTGGGCAGCTTATAGTTTTTACCCCCGTGCTCAACGGTGCGCAGAAGTCCGAGATGCACCAGCCAATCTGCAAGGTCACCCGGCTTGAGCCCGACCTGCGACGATTCGAGATTGAGCGCGCTGATCATGCTTGCAATTTGCGAAATGGAGAGTGGTATTTCCGAAAACTCAAATTTTGCAAGCTGTGCTTGCGAGAGCGTAAAGGTGACCAGAGGAATACGGTCTGCAGGGCGGGGAGGACTTTGCGAAAATGCCAGGATCTCATGCAGGTGGTCGCGTATAAACTGCTGCGCAAACATATTCAGCCTGATCGAGCTTGTGACTCTTCCGGTCTGTGACGTCGATTGTTGCACGATAATGCCGATCTCTACGCCCTTTTGCGTAGGACGCTTAAAGGACTTATCTCTGTAATCGATGAGTTTTTCGATATATCCGTTATGCATCAGCCAAGGCGTGATATCATGCGCAGTAAACTTTTTAGACGAGTGCAGCGCAGCGTCGATCCTTTGCGCAAATGCGCTGATGCTGACGGGGAATTGCGTGCATTCGATCGAGGACAGCACCTGCGCTGTCAGCTTGCGTTCGGGAACACGGTACAGGTCTGCAACGACATTGGGAGCATTTATCAGCTTGCCAAGCACCTCGGACACATAGCTAAAGCATCCGACGATACGTGCCTTGGCAGCCACGTCGTCCTCGGGGATAAGTGTGCCGTCCGTGGGATCAATGCCCGCCGACAGCTTATCAATAAACGATTTTGCATACGCGATCTTTTCAAGGTCTGTCATGTCGCAGCCTCCTTTTTTCTTTCATTATAGCACGTGTTTTCCGGTATTGCAACCCAATACAAAAAAGTCTTGAAATTATTGGGGATTTGTGATAGAATAAATATAGAAAAAGCTTGTGAAAGGAGGCGCAGAAATGGATATCACATTTCCCGATTTGTGGATAGAACGAAAGGATAGAGATAAATGCCTTGGATATGCGCATGCAACAGGCATTCGCATTCGTTATGCGGATGGTATTATCGCGGACTTAAGGAACAATCTTAATGATCTGATTACGTATTTGCGCCGTCGTTACTTCTTTCCGATTCGTTGCAACGTTATCATAACCAATCACCCCCAATACCGTGCTCAAGAGGACGGGCACACATATTACGGTGTGTTTTATGACAATGTCGATGCCTATCAAAAGAAAAAGCTGTATCCCGAGATCTATGTCGCTGGGAAGATTGATGAATCCTTACCCATTGAGCAAGTCATGTTCACGCTGCTGCATGAGCTCTCCCATTATTATCAATGGTTTTTCGATGAGGAAAAGCAAAGAAGCGATCGGAGCTTAGAGGTGGAAGCAACGCGCTGGGCAAATCGTATTTTAGAAGAATATAAGCAAGATTGCAGTGTGCAAACGCCGTTTGGTGAGCTGAATATATATGTGGACGATCAATTGGTCAATTATTTGCCCATTCGCATCTCGTATGATGATCCTACGAGTGAAACTCAACCTTTGACGGCGTGCTATCGCATTTATGGAGCTATCAAGGCGGGGCAAACGGTGCGATGCGTGATAGAGCCGCTTGCACAATGCAACGTCGACACCGAATCCGGGGAGCATTATCTATGTCGCACGTTTGAAAAGGACACCTTGCAAATGACGCTTGGCGTCGTTGAGTACTATGATTATCGCGCCGGGCAGCAGATTGAGTACCAAATCTCTCCAATAGAAAACGGCTTTGTATTTGTTGGCTCGGAACAGCAATCAACCATCGTATTGGGTCTTGCGTGGGTAACCGATTATACAGAGGGGGATAACCGCACGTATTTTGCGGCGGATCCCTCGCAATAGAAGAAAGGAATTGCTATGAAAACCATCTGGCATGAATTATACGACACAGCAAAGCAAAAGCTCAACCCGCGCGTGCTGACGCCTTTTATGGATGCAGGCGGCGTGGCGGCTGCGATATTGACTGATAAGGGCAACGTGTACGTGGGTGTGTGTATCGACACCTGCTCGGGACTTGGCATGTGTGCTGAGCGCAATGCGATCGCCAATATGATCACAAACGGCGAGAGCCGTATTGTCAAGCTTGTATGCGTCATGGGCAGCGGAAAGGTTGGCTCGCCCTGCGGCGCGTGCAGGGAAATGATGATGCAGCTGGATCCGCACAGCCCCGAGATCGAGATCCTGACCGATCTTGAAACGCTCTCCACTGTCACGCTTGGTGAACTTGTGCCCGATTGGTGGGGCAGTGAGCGCATGAACCAACAATAAAAAAAGCTCCGCATCATTTTTGTGATGCGGAGCTTTTGATTATTCAGCGTAGGTATCGGCTCTATGCTGCACGATATAGGAAACGCCTCTGTAGATGTTCTCGAAATCGGATTCAAGAATTGCCTTGACCTCGGGATGTGCAGGGTCATTGATCAGCAACCATTTCTGACCGTCTTTTTCTTCGTAGCCTACAACGCACAGCAAGTGTCCGTTGGTGGTGTAGTTGGGGTGCCCACTGGCTGCAAGCTGACCTGCCTTGACGCGGATCGAGGACACGATGGGGTGTCCCGTAGAGATCGCGTGCTTGATTGCGTCGATCTCATAGTAGTCGATGTAGGTTTGATATCCAAGCTCACCTGCGTATGCGACGTTGAAAGCCCAGTTGCCGAAGATCTCCTCGCCCCAGTCGCGTACGCCCCAGGCAATATCGGCAATATCGTCGATCTGCTCACCGTGGTACAGCATGACCATGGAAAGGGAAGTTGCAGAGCAAATGCTGCCACCGATCTCGGGCACGTCCATCTGGCGTCTGTACGGCACGTCCAGCTTTTTGTAGGTGTCTGCGGGAGCACTCAGATTGCCGTTTTGCTTGTCACACGCAAGCGTGACGTTGTAAACGATGGGAGACGCTTCGCCTGTCTGCTTGATATCGATTCTGTATTTGACAATGCCTTGGCATTGCTTTTTGAGCGTGAGAATATCAATGCCCACAGAACCGTAATCATCCTCGTTGGATTTGCTGCCCGACGTTTCGGGGATCGCACTCCATTCGCCCCAGGAATACCAGGTCGTGAAGCTGCCGTCGTCAAGCTTAACGGACACGGAGATCTCCACCGTGCCACCTGCAGAGGAGGTGTTCCAGGACGCAAGCATGTTCTTGAAGCTGCCGCCCATGTCAATCTCCTCGGAAATAAAATAGCCCTCAGTCGCGCCTGCGTCCAGCATCAGACCGTGATTTTCAAAATGCACCGAGTTGAATTCACCCTTGAACTCGTTGGCGCAGAACATAATGGACTTGTTGTTGAGCTTGACTTGATTTTTGTAGTAATCTCCGTCTTCGGGAATTACGTTGATTTCTTCGGTAGTCACTTCTTCCTCCTTGGTCGTCTCCTCTTGGGGAGCGGTAGGTGCTTCTGTGGTAATTTCTTGGGTATCTGTGATCGGCTCTGTGGATTGCACCTCGTTTGCCGGTTCTTTGTCGCAAGATGCCAAAACCGTGCCCAAAAGCAGGATTGCCGCAAGAGCACACGTAATTCTATGCTTATTCAACTGTATTACCTCGCCTTCATATATCGTTACTTATATCATACAGTATCGGGAGAAATTTGTCAACAGAAACCGGTGCGATACTTGAAAAAACGCGCGATTTATGATAGAATAACTGCAAGAAAGAGGGGATAGTATGAAAAAACTACTGATCACGGGCTTTGACCCGTTTGGCGGTGCTACTGTAAACCCGTCTTGGGAGGCGGTCAAGCGTTTGCCTGACAAAATAGGGGACTGGCAGTTGACTAAAATCGAGATTCCAACAGTTTTCGGACTTGCTGCGCAGACAGTGTTGACAGCAGCACAAGATCAGCAGCCCGATGCGATTATATGTGTAGGGCAGGCGGGCGGCAGAGACAGTGTCACACCCGAGGTGTACGGTGTCAATCTGCGACACGCGAGAATTGCGGATAATGCGGGCAATGCGCCGCTTGCAACACCGATCATACCAAGTGCACCCGCTTCGTACACTACGACGCTGCCCGTAAACGATATCCTGCGAGAGGTGCGCAGCGCAGGTCTGCCGTGCAAATTGTCCTATAGCGCGGGCAGATTTGTATGCAACGACGTGCTGTATACGCTTCTGCATCATTACCACGACACGAATATCAAGGTCGGGTTTATTCACGTGCCGTACCTGCCCGAGCAAGCAGGAGAGGGGCAGCCGTGTATGACGCTTGGGGAGATCGTGGCAGCGTTGGCGTGCATGATTGCTGCAATATGAATGATACAATTGAACGTAAAAACCCCCGCACTCGGTGCGGGGGTTACGTTTATTCCGGAATTTCATCCCATGGATTGACGGTTTGCAGCTTGATTTGCCAATTCGATTGCCAATTTTCGTGATCCATTATCCCGTCTTCATTCAGACTGTCCAAAGCCATGAATTCGTAGCTCCAATCTATCGCTAACATAGACACAAGGTCGCTGTCAGCGTCTATAGTAATGGGGTATAGCTTTTGCAGATCGTCTTTATCGTGCAAAACGTATTGAATCATCAGGATTCGATTGTCATATGTATTGACAACAACTTTGATTTCGTTCAGCTCAACGTCATCCTGTGTAGCGGAGGCATATATGATCGCACGCTCGAGTTTATTCATAAAGTCAATATCGGAAGCCATGCTTGCTTTGTTGATAAAATGCGCAAACGTAGGAATTGCGATTGCCGCAAGAATTGCCATAACCGCTATGACAACAATTAATTCTACCAGTGAAAATCCCTTGTTGCTAAAGTGACCTTTATGATTATTCTTCATGTGCGTTACCTTTCTATAAAAATTGATATGCAACCGTTATTCGTGTTTGTCTCCGTTTTTTTTGGTTTGAGCGGCTCCCAGCGCCAGCCCCAGACACATGCCCACGCTGATGCCGATGCACATGCCTACGCTGATATTGCCCATTGCAGATCCCAAAGCAACACCAATACTCATACCAAGGCACATGCCAATGGCCATATAAGTACCAAGTTTTTGCTCGCGGCGATTCTTTTCGCGCGCCTCGGGTGCGATCTGCTCAAAATACGCCTTTTTTGCATCCTCATAGCCTTGCGGGTCGTTTGCAAATTGCTGCGCCCAAGCTTGCTTTTGCTCGCTCCACGCCTGCGTGTCCTTCTTGCTTGCACGGTGCTTGCCGAGAATGCCCATGTGTGCGTCGATCGTGTCGTGGTCGTTTGCGTCTGCGCAATATGCCATATAGGAGATCACAGACTCCTGCAACAGATACGTGCCGTCGCCTTGATCAACGTATCCAAGCGCGACAAGCTGCTTTGCCGCCTCAACGTCCTTGAGCACTACCATGATATCGATCACGGGTTTTGCAGGCGCACCGGGAATGGCGGTTGAGCCAATATGATACGTACCCACGCAAGACTTGCCCAACGATTTTTTAATCAGCTTGGATTGCTCCTTATACGCTTTGTTCCATTCTTTATTATGTTCAACCAAAATAGCCATAAAAACCTCTCAGTTCAAAATCTTTTTCATGTGCACGTGCTCAACGCCTTCGTCGTAGTCCATCTCACCGTAAGGCGTATAGCCATACTTGCGATAGAATTGCTCGGCTCTGCATTGTGCGTGCAGGGAAATGCTGCGCCCACCCAGTTCGCGTGCGTATTTTTCTGCCTCTGCAAGCATTATGCCGCCAAGCCCCATGCCGCGCTTTGGCATGATGACTGCCAGCCTGCCGACGTGATAGCCGTCCTCGGCAAGCCAAATGCGGCAGACCGCTACGGGTTTGTCACCGTCAAACGCGACAAGATGCGTTGCAATCTCGTCCAGCGCATCAAATTCTTCCTTGAAGCCCTGTTCGCGCATGAATACGAGTTCACGTATGTGTTTTGCGGATTCGGGCAGGGAATCGAAAAATTCTACCTTCATATCGTCCTCTTTATTTTTTATATGTTCATTATAACACATGTAAACCGATATTGCAAGACCCAATCAAGAAAAGCGGCTGTCCGAAGACAGCCGCTTTACGTTTATTACATATTGAATTGATACTTACCGGGAGCCAGGTCAATGACGATTCTGTTGAGTCTGTCGTTATAGGGAGCCTGGTGGAATTCCGAGAACTTATGGCTGACACCGTTTAAGGTAAAGCTGTCGTTCTTGGTCAGAATAGGCAGATACAGTCTTGTGGGCATAGCAACCTCACAATAGTAATCAAAGCCGTTTTCGGTCGACCAATTGGATACGATGGTGCCGTGGTAAGACTCGTAGGAAGTCTTGAGGTAAGTGATGTTCTGCTGACCCTCGGGCAGCTCCTCTGCAGTTCTGGTATCGGGCTTGGGCTGAAGGATCGCGCGCTCAAAGCCGGGAGCTGCGGGATCGTATTCAATACCTGCTGCGTGTCTGTACAGCCATTCCTGCACTGCGCCGTATGCGTAGTGGTTGAAGGAATTCATTGCCACGTTGCCAAAGCCGGTTGCGAGCGTGTAAGAGTTCCATCTCTCCCAAATGGTGGTTGCGCCCTGATCTACGGAGTACAGCCAAGAGGGATTGTCGCGCTGGAGCAAGAGGGAATATGCCAGATCGTTTTCGCCGATCTCTGCCAAGGTCTGTGCGAGAATACCCGTGCCGACAAAGCCGGTGGAAAGCTTGTGACCGTTGTCAATGATCTTCTTACGCAGTGCAGCAATTGCAGCGGGTCTGTTCTTTTCCTGCAGCAGCTGGAATTTAAGACCCATCAGATATGCGGTCTGGGTCTGGTGCTGAGGCAGCAGATCGCCGTTTTCGTCACAGTAGAAATTGTTATAGTGTGCTTTGTAGCCCTCGAAAACTCTTTCGTAGTGCTTCGCGTCCTTTTCCTTGCCGAGTGCACGTGCAATGGTGATCATCAGGCGGGCATCAAATGCAGCGTAGCACACCGAGACCATCCAGTGATCTGTAGGCTCATACGCCAACCAGTCACCGTATGCAGCATGCTTGTGCGGCATGTTGATGTCACGTGCCTCAAACATATCCATGCATTTCTTCATGGAGTCGTAGTGATCGCGCAGCAGCTCCACGTCACCGTACATTTTGTACATGACGTAGGGAACAATGATGCCTGCGTCGCCCCAAGCTGCACCGCCGCATCCTACGACACGTGCCGCAGGGATGACATCGGGATATCCGCCCCAGTTAGCCTGGCTGTCTCTTGCATCCTGTAACCACTTGTGGAAGAACAGACGTACGTCGGCGTTGTAGGCAGCGGTGTTACAGAAAATCTGCGTATCACCCGTCCAACCCAGGCGCTCGTCTCTCTGCGGACAGTCGGTGGGGACGTACAAGTAGTTTCCGCGCTGACCCCAGATGACGTTGGAAATCAGCTGATTAACAAGCGCGTTTGAAGTTTCCATCTTGCCGGTTTCGTGTGTAGCGGATCCGATCACCTTTGCGCAGAAGGAGAGGATTTCGATGTCGTGATCTGCCACGATCTCGATATAGCGGAAGCCAAAGAACGAGAAGGTCGGCTGATAGGATTCTCCTGCGGGGTTCCCCTCGAGCAGATAATATGCCTTAGCGCTTGCGCTTCTGTAGTTGATGGTATAAACAGAGCCCTTAGGACCGTCGTTGCCGCGCTCGGTAGAGCCGCTATCATTCAGAAATTCAGATGCTCGCACCTGGATCGCGGTTTCTGCATCACCCTTGACGGTAAATACGGGGAAGCCCACCATGTTCTGACCAAGGTCGTAAGTCAGCGTCTGACCTTTTTTCAGTACGACAGCATCCTGGTTTTCGGCAGCGTAGACCACGTTGATCTCACCGTACTCGGTGCCGTTTTCGATCGTGCCGTCATGGACGGTTAAGGTGATGGGCTTTCTTGTCAGCTCGGGGCGAACCATAACTGTAGGCCCAATAAAGGGCGTGATCTCTACGTCATGCTCGTCAACAGAGGGCGTACTCCAATCGGAGGTGTCATAGCCTGCTTGGCTGATAGATTCATAAGAAGGATAGCTTGCGTTATACAGTTCACCGTCCCAGATATCTGCGGCACGGACTCTGCCGCCCCAGCTTGCCTGCCAGGTTGCATCGGTATAAATGGGGGTACCGTTCACGGTGATGACAGCACGGAATGCCTCGGGCTCACCCTTGAATGCGTCGAAGGCAATGCGTCCGTTTCTCCAGCCGGGAGCAACTGCAGCAAGGATTACGTTTTCACCGTCTGCCAGATAAGGAGCCAAGTCGTACGTAAAGTACAAAGCTCTCTTGTTGAATTCATAATAACCGGGTTTGAGCTCGTCATATACCTCATTACCGTTCTCGTCAATGCGTCCGACGCGCTTTCCGTTGCAGTACAGATCAAAAATGCCCATAGACGTAGCCGCAATTCGCACCTCATCCGTCTTGCTTGCTGCAAATGTTTTGCGGAACAGAGCAAGACCGTGTCTGGACTGGATGGGCTTCGCCTGTGCGGAAAGATCAAGCTTTTCCCAAGGGTTGGTGATCTTGGTTAATTCATTGATACCGGGATAACGGAACGAGATCCAATTTGCGTTTTTTGAATTCATGAGTTCTTGCATATTAGCACCTCCATAAGATGTTGGTCATTGTCTCAAGTATAGCATATGTACAAGGGAATTGCAAGAGATTTGCAAAAATTGTTAAATAAAAAACAGACCGAGCTTGATTCTCGGTCTGTCTGTATATCACCGTGTTTTCTTTAGCCTGCTAAAGCCTCGCAGCCCATGAACGCCTGATCGTCTACCAGAGCGTTACCTACGTTGATGTTGCACAGGTTGCGGCAGTAGGAGAAGGCATAATAGCCTATGGATTTAGTCAGGGAAGAGAGGGAAACGTCGCGAAGGGAGATGCATGCGCCAAACATATTGTTGGGGAGTGTATCCAACGTTTCGGGAAGGATTACGGAAACAAGAGCGGTGCAACCCTCAAAAGCGGAATGTCCAACCTCGCGTGTACCGTAAGGAAGCGAGAGCGTTTGCAGGGAAGCGCAAAAAGCAAATGCCTTCTCACCGATGGAGCGGATCGCATCGCCAAGATAAAGATTGGTCATGCTGTCGCAACCAATGAAGCAACGCTCACCGATCGCTCTGACACCGTGGTTATCGATGGTGACCGACGTAAGTGCGTGACACCACGCAAACGCATAATCACCGATCACTGTAACGGATGCGGGAATGAGAACGGAAACGATCTCGTGGTTGTGTGCAAATGCCATGTCGGCAATGCCGGTTACGGTTCTGCCCATGTGTTCGGTCGGGATCACGATGTTGCGGTCTGTACAGGTGCCGATGCCGGAAAGGGCACACTCATTCTCGTTGATTGCGGTGAACGCAAGTCCTTCAGATGCCTTGATTTGTTGCATGGCGAAACCTCACTTTCCTCAAAATACACGGAAGCCAATCCGTTGTTCGTGCACTTATTTTATATTAGAAGTGTTAATTTGTCAATACAAAAAGCAAAAATAGCTCTGTACAATATGCAAATTCATAACAAAGTGACAATATAGTAAAAATACGCAAAAACCAAAAAAAGCGGTCAAAATATAACAATAATTTGATCAAAACCAGTAAAAAACGGTGCAATTATTGATGCGCAAAGATCGTTGCGCGGTGCGCTCCGACACGACACGGTTGTCGTGTTGAAAAACACTAAAAATGACCGTTTTGAAGGCCCGCGAGGCGCGAATTTGCGATAGTAAAGCATACTAAACTCAATAGGCGTGCGAAAAAAGCATTGATAAATAAGGGAAATACGATAGCGTAGCGTGAAATCAAGCAAAAACGGTAGCACGTACGCATTTGAGGTGCTAAGCGCGAGATGGGTCAATGTCGCACCATGTATAACGGACGCGGCATGGTCAAAATGCACAAATGTCGCAAGGGCGGTTTTGATAATATGCGAAACAGGCAAAAACGATTTGAATTTTTGTTGATGTTGTACCAAACGGAAAAAACGAATGTGAAAATTTTTTCAATCAAATTGACTATCCGGAATTTATCTGCTATAATGTATATACCAAGATATTAGGAGAGATGGAGGCAATACATGCTGCAACTGTTTGATTTAAGAATTGATCATAATCCTGAGCCCAACCTTGTATTGACGCATGGAATCAGATTTTCATGGAAAATGAAATCGGAACGTGAAAACGTGGTTCAAAAAACCTATCGCGTTACCGTATGCAAGGATAATGAGATCGTGTTTGACTCCGATACCGTTGAATCCGATCAGTCCTGTGATATCACGTTTGACGAATTGTTTTTGCAACCGGCTACTGATTACGTTTGGAATCTTTGCATCAAAGATAATTACGACAGAAGCGCAATTGCATCGCTGCAGTTTTCTACCGAATTGTATCCCGATATGTGGCAGGCACAGTGGATCACTCCTGCAGACTATACCGTCAGCTGGGCACCGTATTTAAGAAAGAAGTTTCAGGCAAAGCAGGGCGTACGCCGTGCAACGCTGTATGCGTGCGGTCTTGGATGTGCAGAATATTATATCAACGGAAAAAAGATTGCCGATGATTATATTGATCCGCCCATGACAAATTATGAAAAAGAAATATTGTACCGTGCGTATGACGTTACTTCGTTCATCGATGATAAAAATGCGATCGTAGCTTGGTTGGGCGAAGGCTTTTACGCGCAGAGTCAGGTTTGGATTCACGGCGGCTTTTATTACGGCAACGTTTGCCTGATCGCGCGTCTTGAAATCGAATATGACGATGGCACACGTGACGCAATCGTCACGGATACCACTTGGCAAAGCAAGAACAGCCCTATCATACTCAACAATATTTACGGCGGTGAAACCTACGACGCAAGATTGGAAACACCGGATTTCGCACAGGCAGACGGAAGTGATGCGGGCTGGATCGATTGCGTTGTCGATCAAACTCCCAAGGGCGTACTGAAGCCTTGTAATATGCCGCCCGTGCGAATTATCAGACAATTTCCCGCAGTTAGTGTAACACCTTGCTGCGGCAAGAGCGATGGTGCGTGGATCTTTGATATGGGTGAGAATTTCGCAGGTGTTTGCGAGTTCCACCTTCCGCGTTCTTCCAGAGGTCATATCTACGTGTTCCGTTGTGCGGAAACGCTCAACGCAGCAGGGCAGTTGGATTTCCGCTCCACGGGAACGTTTGCTACCCAGTGTATTCAGCAAGAGATCTATATTGCGCGTGGAGATGTGAACGGTGAAGTATGGCGTCCTCGATTCACCTATCACGGCTTCCGCTACGTTGAACTGACCGGAGTGGACTACTGCTATGAATACGGTAAAGAGCCTGAAATCGACATCGTGGTCGGTTGTGCGCTGTCTACCGATCTGGAACAAAACGGCACGTTTGAATCCTCGTCTGATGACTTGAATTTGCTGCATGAGCTGATTGACCGTACCTTCCGCTCCAATTACCACGGTTTGCCCGAAGACTGTCCTGCACGTGAAAAATGCGGCTGGCTGGGCGATGCGCAGATCGTATGCAATACGGGCATCATGAATTACAACATGGTAGCGTCCTATGAAAAGTATTTGAGCGACATTCGTACACAAAAGGAAGTTTACGGTACTTGGACCATGATCGCTCCCGGCAAGCGCGGATGCGGTGAGGCTTCGCCCTTGTGGGGCTGCGCACAGATCATTATTCCGTATTGGTTGTACCATTATTGCAACGACACCGCTGCTGTGACCCGTAACTGGGACTTGATGCAGGCGTGGGTGGAGCACGAGCTGGCAAGATCCGAGGATTATATCATTTCGGTAGGCCTTGGTGATTGGTGTCCTCCCGGAGGAGAAGGGAATCCGCGCAGAATTCCCGTTCCTCATTCTTCTACGCTGATGTTTTACGAGATCTGCATCAAGATGGCAGAGCTCTCTAACCAGTTTGGTTATAATAACGCCAAGTATTATACGGATTTGGCAGATCGTATCAGCGAAGCGTTCATCCGTCATTTTTATGATCATGAAAAGCATACGTACGGAACTTGGGCATCCGATGCCGTGGCGTTGACGCTGGGGGTATATCCGGAATACGACAGAGCGGCGCTTCTGGAATCGTTACGCAACAGCATCGTGGCGGATGATTATGCAATGAGCACAGGTATCTACGGTAATAAATATCTCATTCCCTTGTTGTTTGAAGAAGGCATGGGTGATGCTGCAATGGAGATCCTCTTCAACCGCAGACATACCAGCTTTGGTACAATGATGGATGACGGTGCGACGTCGGTTTGGGAAGTGCTGGAGATGCACCACGTTGAAACGGATCGCACCCATGGCATTTCCTCTTACAACCATCCCATGCATGCGGGCTTTGCTTATATTTATTATGCTTATCTTGGCGGTATTCAACCTGCTGAGCCCGGCTTTAAGACGTTTGTTGTCAAGCCTTACCACGTCAAGGGAGTCGATCACGTGGCTGTTACCTATGAATGTCAGCACGGAACGATTGAAGTGCGTGCAGATAAGACCGACAAGGGCTACGAATATCTCGTCAGAGTTCCTGCCAATACGCACGCGATCCTTTCTTTTGAGGAAGGTGTTGAGATCACCTCAAAGCAGGGCTTCAGACAGGTATGCTGCGAAGATGATACCTGCTGCATCGGCTCCGGCGTATACCGTGCCGTAAGTCTTTAAAAATTGACCGAAAGGAGTGCTTGCAATGGCAAATATCATTGATTATCTGAAATGGCGCGGAGACATCACCTTTGATCAAGTCAAGCTTGGTGAAGTGGATAACCTTATACTGTCCTTGCTTGCATTTGTGGATTTTTCGGGCATCGTTTCTTCGGATCCCACCGCTCCACCCGTTACGATCAAGCAGGCTGCAATGCAGTTTTTCTTTGAAAATGATATCAAAAAGAACAAGGGCCCCGGCTTGGTCATCTCAGCGCAGATCTATAAGATGTTCCGCATGATGGCGGAGAGTAAAAGGTTTGGAGATTTAACGCTTTCCGCATTTGTCAATGAGATTGATCTTAATGAGGAAAAGCAGTTCTGTGCCTTGACGATCAGACTGAAAGAGAAGATCTCGTATATCAGTATCCGCGGAACGGACGATACCATCGTTGGCTGGAAGGAAGATTTTAATTTGCTGTTTCTTGATGAGATTCCTTCTCAACGGCGTGTTGTGGAATACGTCGATAGCGTATGTGCTGCACAAAGCGGGAATTTCTATATCGGAGGACATTCCAAAGGAGGGCATCTGGCACTGTATGCAGCGGTCAAGTGCGCTCCGGAAAATCAAAATCGTATTGTAGCGGCTTTCAGTAACGATGGCCCGGGTTTTTCTCAGGAATTCACCGAGCTTCCCGAGTATATTGAAGCGCAGCATAAGTTTCATATCTATATGCCGCAGAACTCTGTGATTGGTATGTTCTTTGAAAATAAGGACAAACGAAGAGTTGTGAAGAGTAAGCAGATCGGCGTTTTTCAACACGATGCAGTCAGCTGGGAGGTCATGGGCGGAAACTTTGTAAGAGCTAAGAAACTGTCGAAGGGCGTTGGAGATACAATGCTTCTCAATGACCGTATTCATGCTTTGCCTGTGGCAGCAAGAAAGCATTTTGTTGACGTGCTGTTCGGCATGCTGGAATCTACCGGTGTAAAAACGCTTTCGGAACTCAATGCGCGCAGCTTGAAGCATATTATCACTATGATCCGTACGTTTAACGATCTGGATCAAAGGGAACGTGATCTTATGCTGTTATTGATCGCTGAAATGTTGGATCTGCGATTGATGAGCGATCATCCAATAGCAACTGAAAAATAAAGAAAAGCACTTACTGTAACGGAAAATCCGCTGCAGTAAGTGCTTTATTTACGATAAGGTTACGATATGGTCGGCAAACGCCGCCGCTTCTTTTGCATCGTGTGTGACCAGTAATACCGTTTTGCCATTGAGAAGCTGCTTGGTGGAGGCAATTACCTCTGCCTTGGTATTTTCGTCCAATGCGGAGAAGGGCTCGTCCAACAGCAAAATATCGGGATCATACGCGATCGCTCTGGCAAGGCTGACGCGCTTTGCCATACCGCCTGAAAGCTCGTCCGGATACTTGTCGGATGCATCCGATACGCCAAAGGCTTGCAGTAACTGTAGAGCGCGTTCTTTTTTTTGTTGCTTGTCTTTGATGACAAGCATGACGTTTTGCAGAGCGGTCAATTGTCCGAACAAGCGCGGCTCCTGAAACATGATGCCGACGGATTGTCCGTGCGTTTCAATATTTCCGCTTTGCGGTTTGATGAGGCCGGCAATCAACCGAAGCAGCGTTGTTTTGCCATGTCCGGAGGGTGCCATCAAAGCCGTGATACTGCCGTCCTTGATTTCAAGGTTGAGATCGTCAAAAATTTGTTTGTTGTCAAAAGAGAAGGACAAATGCTCAATTTTCATAAGCAGCCTCCTTTCTGGTCATGCGCTTGATGCGCTTAAGCGCCAGCTTGAATGCTATATCCAAAAGATAACTAAAGATGACGATGGCTACCGTCCAGGCGAACAGCTCAACGTATTCCATATTTTGCTTTGCTTGGAAGATATATTTGCCAACCGAAACCTCCGGGCAGATCAGCACCTCCGCAGCAACTCCTGCTTTGATCGCAAGACCGACCGATGCACCAGCTGCCGAGATCATAAACGGACGCAGCGTTGGAATCCAGATGCATTTGGCGCGATCTCTGAAGCGGAGATTGTATGCCGTTGCCGTTTCCACCAGCTCCGGGCGTACTGCTCGAAGTCCTTCAATCGTATTGGAAAACACAACAGGGAATACGATCAGCGCGGCGATCAAGCCCGGGATCATATCGCGGTGCATCAGAACGAACGCGATCAATATAAACGAAGTGACCGGCGTGGTCTTGATAACGGAAATTGCGGGCATGAAAAAGTCGTACAAGAATTTGACGCGGTGGCATACAAGCGCAAGCGCAAAAGCGGCTGCGTATGAGATCACTATGCCAATGAGCACGCGTATTGATGAGATCAGCATGACACGCCAGAAAAGCGTTGTCGCGCTCATTTCTCCCAGCTTGATCAATACGTCAATGGGAGAGGGGAGGATGAGCGGCAAATTCACAATAGCGGATACCGCCCACCAAAGCCCCAGCCAGAATAATACGATAAGTGTGTATTTAAGAATGCGTTTCATGGAATGATCACGGAACGTAATAGAAGTCATCTGCAGGCAGCTGACCGCCAATCGAAGCGGGAGCGACAGCGTACAGGATTTCATAGAACTTCTGCAAGCCCGCTTTCATTTCGGCACCGTCAATATAGCAGATATTGGAATTGGGGATCGCCTTTGCCGCTACGGGTGCCTGCGCGAAGATGCCTGCATCAACGATCATATTGGCAGCTTCCGTAGGATTACCGTTGACAAATTCAATGGATGCTTTATATTCGTTCAAAAATGCTTGAACCGCGTCGGGATGCTGCTCTGCAAACTGGGTGCGCACAACAACACAGCCCTGCATCAAGGAGTTGGCGGGGTAATGCTTTTCCCATTCTGCGGTCAGATCAAGAGAGGCTGCCAGGGAAGCGTTAGCACTCTTGGCAATGGTGACCATAGGCTCGGGCAATACAGCGATATCAACCAGACCGGAAGCGAGAGCCGTGCGGAGATCCGCGGGCTGCGCATAGGTGTTATCAATGATGATATCCTCGCCAACCTTTAAACCGTTTGCCTCGCATACAGCCTTGAACAGGAAGGTGGGATTCTGTGCGGGACAGTAAACGGTCTTGCCGCGCAGATCCTCAAAGGAGGAAACAGACACCTTCTCGGTGTTGTTCATGACATAAAGTACGCCAAGCGTATTGACTGCAATGACCTTAACGCCGCCGCCTGTTTTCATGGCTACGTTAGCTGCTGCATTGGTGGGCAGAGCAGCGATGTCGCACGAGCCGCTGACAAGAGATGCGGTGATATTGGAAGCATCGGTCTCAACGGAAACGGTATAGTGCAGAGCGGCAGTGCCGTTCTTGTTGTCAGAAATCAGCTTTGCCATGCCAAAGCCGGTCGTGCCGTTGAGCACCATTACGTTAACGTTTTCAAGTGCAGGCACTTTTTCGGGATCGGGATTTTGATTGATACAGCCCGTAAGCACGAAAAGCGCAAGCGCGAGGGTGAGAAGTACGGAGAAGATTTTGATTGTGTTTTTCATGAGTTGTTTTTTCCTTTCACTTGTATTTATGTAACATACGGTCACGGTCAAGAATCCGCACCGTTTTTTGTTCACGGATAATAAAGCCTTCTTGTTCAAGCTTGTCAAAAGCGCGGTATAGGGAAGCTCTGCCGATATCCAGCATGGTGCAAAGCGCATTCATGGGTATCTGCGTGTGTACAACGTCACCGCTGGCATTCGCGTCTAACCAGTAGGCTAACTTTTGTTCGGCTGATCCCGCAGTCAAGCAAGAGATCTTTTGGTTGAGATACAGTGTTTTTTGGGCAAGAAAAGCGATATATTGGTATCTCACTGCAACGTCATGATCAATGAGATAGGTCAAAAACGGCTTATACAACACAAGCACGGTGCAGTCCGTTTTGGCAATGATCTTTGTGACAAAAGGCTGATCTGTAAACAGGTTGGAAATGCCGAACATTTCATAGGGCTCAAACGTGCGCAGCAACACGTTTTTGTCCTCATCCGCAGAATAAGCGGCGGCACGGCCTTCGCATAACACGTAAAGTGCGTCGCCTGTTTGTCCGGGGGATAGGATCGTCTGATCGCGTTGTATTCGTATAAACGCAGGCATAGCGACCAAAGAGGCTTTCTCGATGCAGCTCGTGCTTGCACATGCCGTGATCGGAAGCTTATTCAAGATTTGCGTGATGTCTTTCATGCATCCTCCATGTGTCTCATATGATACACTTTATTATAATAAATTTTATCCGAATTGTCAATAGAAAAACACACAAAAGAATCGAAAATTCACACTTATGATATTGCATTTTCGGTATTATTGTAGTATAATTATAATATACAGGTACAAACCGGATATAAATAAGGAGGAGCACAATGACACTTGTAATTTTAGCAGCGGGTATGGGCTCTCGTTACGGTGGACTCAAGCAAATTGATCCCATGACTGAGCACGGAGAATTTATCATTGATTTTTCTATTTATGACGCTATTCAAGCGGGCTTTGATAAGGTAGTATTCATCATTAAGAAAGAAAATTATCAAGCATTTGCAGAAACCGTTGGAAAGAGAGTCTCTCAGCACGTGCAGACCTTTTATGCATTTCAGGAATTGGACGATCTGCCCGATGGCTATACGGTTCCCGAAGGCAGAGTAAAGCCTTGGGGCACGGGTCACGCACTTTATGCGGCAAGAGAATATTTGACAGAATGCTTTGCTGTGATCAATTCGGATGACTTTTACGGTCGTGATGCTTTCTTTAAGGCTGCTGAGCATTTGAAAAACCATGCTGACGGAGATCATTATTGTATGGTGGGCTATAGCCTTGGCAACACGCTTTCGGATAGCGGAACGGTCTCGCGCGGACAGTGCTTTGTCAATGAGAACGGCATGCTGGACGGTGTGACCGAACGCACGGATATTAAGCGTGTTGGTGAAGATGCAGCTTATCGCGATGAGAACGGGGATTGGGTGATGCTCCCGAGAGATACCGTGGTATCGATGAACTTCTGGGGCATGACACCGTCGATCGCCTCCAAACTTGCCGATGGCTTCAAAGAATTTCTTGCACAGAGAGGCACCGAACTCAAGAGCGAATATTTTATTCCAGGCGCAGTTGATAGCTTTATGAAGGCAGGTCTTTGCGACGTAAGAGTTTATAAAACCGACGCACAATGGTACGGTGTAACTTATACGCAAGATAAGGAATACGTGAAGTCTTCCATCAAGAGCATGATTGAAAGCGGCGTATATCCGGATTCGCTTTGGAACTGAAAAAACAAACAGCATTGAAAGGAATGTTATGAATCAAGCACAAATTTTTTTAATAGCCGAGCATTTTAATTTCATGGGACAACCCATTTCGGTAACCGAATGCACAACGGGGCATATCAACTCTACCTATTTCGTTGATTGCAGCGCAGAAGACGGATTGCATCGCTACGTTATGCAGATCGTGAATACCAACATTTTCAAAAAGCCCGACGAAGTTATGCAGAATATTCTGCACGTAACCAAGCATATTGAAAGTAAGCTGATCGCAACCGGAGGCGACGTTGAACGCGGTACGCTGCATGTGGTTGCCGCCAAGGACGGTCATTATGCGTATTTGGATCAAAACGGAAATTATTGGCGTGCTTATGATTTCGTTGAGAACGCAACCTGCTACCAGGCTGTGGAATCCGAAGAAATGTTTACTAAGGTGGGCAAGGCGTTCGGTATTTTCCAGCGTCAGCTTGCTGATTTTGACGCATCCGTTTTGTTTGAATCGATTCCGAATTTCCATAATACCGAGGATAGATTCAATCAGTTTATTACCGCAATGGAAAACAATGCAGCCGACAGACGCGAGAGCGTGCGTGACGAGATCGCATTCGTGCTGCGCAGACAGGAAGTCTGCAGCTATATCAACGAGCGTATTGCAGACGGCAGAATTCCTCTGCGCGTGACGCATAACGACACCAAGCTCAACAATATCATGCTTGATAATGAAACGGGTGAGGGAATTTGCGTAATCGACCTGGATACCGTCATGCCCGGTTCGGTTCTGGCTGATTTTGGTGACAGCATTCGTTTTGGTGCATCGTCTGCCGCAGAGGACGAGACCGATCTTGACAAGGTGTACGTCAGACTTGAAATGTTTGATGCCTTTGCGAAGGGTTTTATCGAAGGGCTTGATCATTCGCTGACCGAAGAGGAGATCCTCTCCTTGCCCATGGGTGCATACATATTGACCTTGGAAACGGGTATTCGCTTCCTGACCGATTACCTCAACGGTGACACCTATTTCAGGACGTCGTATTCTCAGCATAATCTTGACCGTGCGCGTAATCAGTTTAAGCTGGTTGCCGATATGGAACAAAAAATGGATCAGATGAATTTGATCATTCAAAAATATTTGTAAAAACGGAGGACCCACAAATGGCAGTATTGATTACGGGCGGTGCGGGCTTTATCGGCTCTCACGCTGCAGTTGAATTTTTGAATAAGGGCTATGAGCTTGTCATTTTAGATAACTTCTCTAACAGCAAGCCTTGCGTATTGGATCGTATTCGCAAGATCACCGGCAAGGACTTCAAATTCTACGAAATCGACCTTTTGGATAAGCCTGCGGTTGACCGCATGTTTGACGAGTGCCCCGAGATCGATTCCTGCATTCACTTCGCAGGTCTTAAGGCGGTCGGCGAATCTGTCAGCATGCCTCTTGCATACTATCACAATAATCTCACAGGCACGATCAACCTCTGTAATTCCATGAAAGAGCATAACGTAAAGACTATCGTTTTCAGCTCTTCCGCAACGGTTTACGGTGATCCTGCAACCGTGCCGATCAGAGAGGATTTCCCCACGGGCAACACCACCAACCCTTACGGTGAGACCAAGCACATGATCGAGCGTATTCTCAAGGATACCTTTGTTTCCGACCCTTCGTGGAGAATTTCCATTTTGCGCTATTTTAACCCCATCGGTGCACACGAGAGCGGCTTGATCGGTGAAGATCCCAATGGAATTCCCAACAATCTGCTTCCTTATATTACCCAGGTTGCATCCGGCAAGCGCGAATATCTGCGCGTTTACGGCAATGACTATCCCACACCCGACGGTACTGGCGTGCGTGACTATATTCACGTCGTGGACCTTGCACAGGCGCATCTTTCCGCACTTGAGCTGGCTATGAGCAAAGAGGGAATTGATTACTTCAATATCGGCACAGGCAAGGGATATTCGGTGCTTGAGGTTGTACACGCATTTGAAAAGGCTACGGGCAAGCCCCTGCCTTACCGCATTGTGGAGCGCCGTCCCGGTGATATCGCAACCTGCTATGCAGATCCTGCCAAGGCAGAAAAAGAGCTTGGCTGGAAAGCAAAATACGATATTAACCGTATGTGCGAGGATGCATATCGTTGGCAAACCATGAATCCGGACGGATATGGAGAATAAATGATATGGTAACCAAAGAATTGTTCGGCTATATGCCCGATGGACGCGAGGTATACGTTTATACCTTGCAGCACCACGTAGGCGGTATTCGTGCCAAGGTTTGTGAATTCGGCGGCACGCTCATGAGCATTGAGGCACCCGATAAGAACGGCTGCTTTACCAACGTGCTTTGCGGCTATGACTGTTTGAAAGACCTTATGGAGTCCGACGGGTACGTCGGTGCCCTGATCGGTCGCTTTGGCAACCGCATCGGCGGCGCGCGCTTTACCTTGGAAGGGAAGGAATACACGCTGTATCCCAACAATAATAGCAATACGCTGCACGGCGGTAAGGTTGGTTTTTCGCATAAGCTGTGGGCATCCTCTTACTCGGATACCACGCAGCCCAGCGTTTATTTCTCACTGATCTCTCCCGATATGGACGAGGGATTTCCCGGTGAGCTGACCTGCACCGTGACTTACCGTATTACAGAGGATGATACGCTTGCAATCGATTATAAGGCGATTACCGATAAAACGACCGTCATCAGCCTGACCAATCACGCATATTTCAATCTGGGTGGCTATGCATCCGGTAAGGTGTTTGATCAGGTGCTGCAAATGGATGCGGGTCGCTATCTCAAAACCGACGAGCAGTTGATTCCCACTGAAATTGCATCGGTAGAGGGAACGCCTTTCGATTTCCGTACCGCGAAGCCCATCGGACAGGATTTCTTTGTCGAGGACAACGATCTTAAGATCGCAGGCGGCTATGACCATTGCTGGTGCTTTGATAACTACGACGGTCAGATCAAGCGCGTGGCAACCGCGTACGATCCGGTGACCGGCAGAGCGATGGACTTGCGTACCGATCTGCCCTGCGTGCAGTTCTATAGCGGCAACTTCTTAACCGACGACGGACACCCGTTCTATGGCGGTTACAGAAAGGCAACGCAAAATGCCTTCTGCTTAGAAACCCAGATCATGCCCGACAGTCCCAATCGTCCTGACTTTACCAACTGCGTCTTAAAGCCCGGTGAGCTTTATAATACCACCACCGAATTTAAGTTCTATGTAAAATAATTTTTGAAAACCGGCTCGCATGGCGAGTCGGTTTTTTCATACATGAGTAACGGACGTCATATATTGCATCGAAAGGGGTGAAGTATGATGTCAGGAAAAACGCGAAAGATTTGGCTTAGAGTGTTGGCAGGCAGTATGATGGTGGTGCTGATGGTCTCGACCATGGCAGCAGGAGCGCAGACGGTACCGATCAGCGAGGAGGATTGGGCGCTGTGGGAAACGACCGATAAAAAGGTCACGTTTGAAGGGGAGATTGATTGTAAATCAGCAATATTAATGGAAGCACAGACCGGTGAGGTGCTGTTTGAAAAGAACGCGGATGAAAGCTTGCCGCCTGCTTCTGTGACAAAGATCATGTCACTGTTGCTTGTTATGGAGGCGATCGAGCAGGGGAAGATCAAATGGGACGACACGGTCACAGCAAGCGCCCATGCATGCTCCATGGGCGGCTCGCAGATCTACTTAAAAGAAGGCGAGCGCATGAGTGTGGAGGATATGATCAAGAGTGTAGTTATTGCGTCTGCAAACGATGCAGCACTCGCACTTGCCGAGCATATCGCAGGAAGCGAGCAATCCTTTGTGAAAATGATGAATGACAAGGCGTTGCAGCTTGATATGATCAACACCAAATTTGAGAACACCAACGGGCTTGATGACACGACTCTAAACCATTATACGTCCGCGCGCGATATTGCCATCATGTCGCGCGAGCTGATCAAGCACGAAAAAATACTGGAATACAGCTCGATCTGGATGGATACGATCAGAGACGGGGCGTTCGGGCTGACCAATACAAACAGACTCGTACGTTTTTACAAGGGATGTAACGGGTTGAAAACAGGATCAACCTCAAAGGCAGGCTTTTGCGTCAGCGCAACCGCGCAGCGCGACGGCATGACACTGATCTGTGTGATTATGGGGGCAGAGAACAGGGATACGCGTAACAAGATCGCGACTCAGCTGCTTGATTGGGGATTCGCAAATTATGGGTTGTTCTCAAAACCCGCAGGAAAGTTGTATGATATTCCGGTAACGGGAGGCACGAAAAACAAAGTCAATGCAGAATTTGGTGGGTTTTACTGCGTCATGCCCAAAGCCGATATTGCGAAAATTCAAGAGCAAGCCGAGTTGGAAGCACCTTCATTTGCAGCACCGATACGTGTCGGGGACAAACTTGGTAAGGTAATCTATACGCTGAATGGAAAGCAGATTGGAAGCGTGAGTATTCTTAGTACAGAAAATATCGAAAAAATCGGATTTTGGGGTGTTCTTGGTAGAATATTTGCAAAATTTCTGCTGATTTAATATAAAAATGCGTTTTCGGGGCTTGAAAAAATCCGAGATATGCAGTATAATAAATACAGACGCTCCATTGTGGGCGAATAACATAAAGGCGGTATAAAAATGACTATCCGACTTAACGATAACTATTTGCGCGGTTTTATTCTGGATCAGGAATACACCGCAATTCAACCTCAGGTCACTGCAGCGCATAACATGCTTGTTGCAAAGAGCGGTCTTGGTAACGATTTTCTTGGCTGGACAACGTTGCCGGAAGATTACGACAAGCAGGAATTTGCTACCATTAAGCAGTGCGCAGAGAAGATCAAAAAGAACTGTGACGTATTTATCGTCATCGGTATCGGCGGCTCTTATCTCGGTGCACGCGCTGTGATCGAATATCTCAAATCCCCCCTGTACAACAATCTGAAAAAGGATACTCCCGACATCTATTTCGCAGGCTGCAATATCAGTGCTGCATCCATTGCGGAGCTGCTGAGCATTTGTGAGGGTAAAGACGTTTGCATTAACGTCATCTCTAAATCCGGTACTACCACCGAGCCCGCAGTTGCTTTCCGCGTATTCCGCAACATGCTGGAAGAGAAATACGGTGTTGAGGGCGCAAAGGAGCGCATTTACGTTACCACGGACCGTCAGAGAGGCACGCTTAAGGCGTTCTCCGATCAGATGGGATATCAGACCTTTGTCGTTCCGGATGACGTTGGCGGCAGATTCTCGGTGCTTACCGCAGTAGGTCTTCTGCCTATTGCTGTTGCCGGTATTGACATTGACGCACTGATGCAGGGCGCAAACGATGCAAGACTTGCATACACCGACGATAAGATTGCAAATAATGATTGCTATAAGTACGCAGCTATTCGTAACATTCTGTACAGAAAGGGCAAGACGACCGAAATTCTGGTTGGCTACGAGACCTATTCGCAGATGTTCAACGAGTGGTGGAAGCAGCTGTACGGTGAGAGCGAGGGTAAGGACCAGAAGGGCATTTTCCCCGCGTCCGTGATCTTCTCCACAGACCTGCACTCGCTTGGTCAGTACATTCAGGACGGTGTACGCAATCTGTTTGAGACCGTGATCTCGATCGAGAACAGCGACGTTACCTTTGATATTCCTCACGATCCCGCTAACGTAGACGGTCTGAACTTCCTGTCCGGCGTTGATCTGAACGTCGTCAAGAAGACCGCAATGCAGGGAACTCTTCTTGCACACGTAGACGGCGGCGTACCTAACGTTCTGCTCGAAATCAAGGATCGTAGCGCACACTCTCTGGGCTACATGATCTACTTCTTTGAATTGGCTTGCGCGATCTCCGGTTACATGCTCGGAGTCAATCCGTTTGACCAGCCCGGCGTTGAGGCGTACAAGAAAAACATGTTTGCACTGCTCGGCAAGCCCGGATACGAAGAAATGAAACAAAAACTTGAGGCAAGACTGGGATAAATTTTCAAAAAGGTCTTGTAATATTCAAAAAAATACTGTATAATATAGAAAAGCATTCCATGGAGGACTAAACATATGCTCAAATTGCTGATTGGTGTTAAAGGCACCGGAAAAACAAAGACTTTGATTGAAATGGTTAACGACGCACTTTCCAAGACCCAGGGCGACGTTGTCTGCATTGAAAAGGGCGTTAAGCTGAGATACGACGTTAAGTATCAGGCAAGATTGATCAACACCAACGAGTACCTGGTATTCGATGCAGAAGCTCTGTATGGCTTCATCGCAGGTATTCTTGCAAGCAACCACGACGTTTCCGATCTGTTTGTAGACTCTGCTCTCAAGATCTGCAACGAAGATATTGCTGCATTCGAAAAGCTGGTTCTTGCTGTTGACGAGCTCTGCTCCAAGATGAACGTCAACGTTGTGATGACTTCCTCTCTGCCTGTAGAAGAGGCTTCCGATACCATCAAGAAGTATCTGTAAGTCATACGACAAAATGTCTGAATGAAAAAAGAGGCGTATGCCTCTTTTTTCATCATTAAAGGAGATTATATGAAAGAACTTGTACTGAAGACTTATAGAATTACAGATGTTCAGTTTCAGAATCATGCAGCTGCAAGCGGTAAAACCAAACTGCAGAATAAATACACGTATCAAGTCAAGTTTGGCACCAACAATACCTGTAGGGCAGAAATGAAGGTTTCTGTTTGCGATCAAGACGCCCCTGATACGTTTAAGATGGATTTGACGCTGGTAGGCATTTTTGAAATTGTGGCAGAACAGGACAAAGAACTGTTGCATAAGGAGTCCTTTAAGCAGCTGTATCCGTTTGCGAGAGCTGCTGTTTCGACGATTTCTTCCAGCACCGGAATCCTGCCTATTATTATCCCCGACGTGGATATTGACAGCCAAGACATTTACAGATACAATCCCGAATTGTTCTCTAATAAATGATTGCGGCGATTGCTTATTTTGGGGCAGTTCTCGGCAAAAACAAAAAAACGGATCGCTTGCGCGATCCGTTTTTTATGGTGGAGACGAGGGGGCTCGAACCCATGACCTCACGGATGTGAACCGTGCGCTCTGACCAACTGAGCTACGCCTCCGAACGTTTGGTATTATACCACAAACGTAACTGAAATGCAACCCCTTTTTGAAAAAAATCAGAAAATATTTGTGCCCACCATGCCTAAAAGGCGAACTCCATGATCGCATCCTTCAGTATCACGTATCCTTGTGTACCCGCATCCATGTTTCCAATGCCAATCTCCAGATCAGCAGCACTGCTGCTTGTTGGGTAAATATCAAAACCAGTAGCCGAAAAAAATGCTCGCGCGAGCTGTTTGTGATACGCCTGTTCATCTGTGTAAATTCCGCAAGGGCGAGAGGATATATATACGTTAAGAGCCGTACGACCGGGCATATCGCTTGTAAAAATCAATTTACAGCAACGTTCTGCACGTGCTATGCTCGGATAACCCACAGCAAGCATTGCCTTGTATGATGAAGCTATGCGCGATAGCATGACGTCCACGTCGTGACGCTTTTCCGCATTATAAAATGTGATTTGTTTATGTCCGTTTCCAAATTCAGCGTGCATATGCAACCTCCGTATTCCGATACTCTATCATATGCCACGACGTTGTGTTTTATCCGGAATTGCAAAATATTTACATTTAACTGTAGCATTTTTTATGGTAATATGGTATACTGTATGCATATATTCGAAAGGGAAATGAAACATGGCTATATATAAACAAAAACTTCTGAAATGGATGCTGTTTGGCTACGGAGGGCTGATGCTGCTCCTGATCGGCATGTCAACGGCAACAAGATTATTGAACAGTAACGTTCTGTTCCAAGACGGCTTATGGGCGTTTTTGTTGGATGCCGGTATTGCAATAGCCGATGTGTTTGCGTTCGCGATCGCATCAGCTGTCGTAATCTACGGTATCTATGCAATAGGTACCCGTGATATGACCACCGTGTTCTCGGCATTTTTGGCTGTTACGGTGTTCCATTACGTAGCAATATTGGGTATTGGCTGGGCGATCTATCCCGGAACGCTTCCCGAAACTGTTGAGGATTGGCTGCGCATGGTCTTGGAGAACTTAGTACTGTACATTCTGCTGGATTGCCTGCGACTGTTCATTGTGGGATTTGTGACGGCTAAGTTGCTTGCTAAGCGCGAAGCGGCGCGCAACGATTATAACCGTAAGGCAAAAATCATGGGAGACGAACTGCAGGATCAAAGAAGCATTGCTTTCCCGTTCAGCAAATTTGTCAGTATGAAAAATCCTGTACAGGTTGGTGTTCTTGTAACGGCAGCAACGTATTGGGCGGTGTTTGCGGTGCAATACGTCTATTATGCTTTCATGAATTTAACAAAGCTTAGATTTTGGGAATACATCGGCTTTCAAATTATTGAGTTGGTCTTTTATGCCATCATGGCCTGGGTATGCTACTGCATTTCCACGTTTATTTTGATAAAGCTTGATGAGAAGATGCCTAAAACTGAGTAAACAAAAAGCAACCGCTGATGGGTAGATACTCCAAGCGGAGTATCTACCCAGTTCTATTCGCCTTCGGCGAGTTCTATTGCCTTTGGCAGTGATATTGCCTGCGGCAGTGGTATTCGCTGCGCGAGTTTGAAAGGCGAATAGAATATCACTGAAAGGCGCAGCCGAACAATATCACTGCCCGAAGGGCAATAACACTCCGACGCAGTCGGAATATCACTAATAGAATGCAAAAAGAGAGCTTGACGAAATCGTGTTTTCGCCAAGCTCATTTCTTATTTCCTTCTTTTTCACCGCTAATTTGTCAGCCCGATAAGCGGTTGCTTTTTTGTCGTATTTATTATCATTTTGTTTTGCGCTGTCAAAAATCGTCATGTATGCATACCATGTTAGGGAAGAGGCGTTTCTGCTTCTAAACTACGGAGGTGTTACTATGTCTGATAACAGATTTGCAAACAATTCCTGCCATACCAAGGAAACTGTTTGTATTGAAACCAACAGAATTCTGGATTCCTGCAGGGATCGTGATTGCTTTGAGAACGTACGTGTATACTTGACCGATTTTGGTCAGGAGGTCATTGAGCACACGTCCAATATTCGTGTGAAATGTGCCGATATCGGCTGGACGAATATTACAGTCGAGCCCGTACAGTTTAACCGCGGCTTTTATACCGTCACCATTCGCTTTTATATCAAGCTGACGCTTGAGTCGTGCATTAACGGAAGAGCACAGGAGTTCCAAGGTATCGCTGTGCTTGAAAAGAACGTTGTGCTGTACGGCAGTGAAAGCAACGTCAGCATTTTTAAGTCGGGCAAATGCTCTGATGATTTCTGCGCCCGTCCCGTTCCCGTCTGCGGAGAGAGAAACGTGCCCCAGGCAGTAATCGAGGTGGTCGACCCCATCGTGCTTGGCGTCAAGGTCGTGGAGAACGTTCAGGATTGCTGCTGCTGTTGCTGCTGCTCTTGCGATATTCCCGACGGTGTTTGTACCGATCTTGGTCAGGTGCTTGGCAGAGACGACGAATATCGCAGATATCTTGCTGTATCGTTTGGCTTGTTCTCGGTAATTCGTCTCGTCAGACCCGCACAGTATCTCATTCAGGCGACCGAATACTGTGTGCCCGATAAGGAGTGCCTCACCAACGATTCTTCCGATCCTTGCAGCGTATTCCGCCACATGCCTTTTCCTTCCGCTGAGTTTTGCCCGCCCGGTTATAACGGTGAATTCAAGGGAGACCGCGCAGGGAACTGCGGTTGCTCGTAAAATATAAAAGAACCGCACCGATTTCGGTGCGGTTCTGCTTTTAGAGTTGATTACGTTTCGCGCGACATTCTTTACGGTATTGCAGAGGCGATTGCCCAAATCTGCGCTTAAATGCGCGGATGTAATAGTTTGCATCAGAAAAACCGTATTTCAGCGCAATTTCTCCAATAGGTAACCCGGTAAACAATAATTCCGAACGCGATTGATTCAACCGTTCCTCCAACACAAATTGCATGGGTGTCATACCGGTCAAATCCTTGAACTGCTTTGTTAAAGTAGTGCGGTTGGTTCTGAATTTCAGACAAAGCTGCTTTAAGCTCATAGAGGATGCAACGTGCTCACGTATATACAGAATAACCGAACTTATTTCTCTGTCACTGATCCCAAGGTATGCGCTTTCCGCATAATATATTGTCGAGATAAGAACTGATCTGGCATGGCAAGACCACATGCTGTCATTCGTATGATTTTTGATATAGCGGTCTATTCTGTTGAAATAGTCCCTGATGCAAATAAAGCCTTCTGCAGATATGGGAATAATTCCAACATATTCTTTGCTTCGCTCGGTAAACAAATGAAAGTCCGGAAATCCGTGTGTCTGCCGTAATTCTGTATATTTTGATGTGCCGATTATTTCGTGATTCAAATTGACATTATAAAAATACGGCAAAAAGCCCAAGGACAAAGCCTCAAATTTTCCTTTGTGTGTTTCTATGTGTTCACCGGGCTTTAAACAAAGTACATATGCGCCGTCAAGATAGCATTGTGTGTGATCAATTGTCATGTGCAAGGAATTTGTGCGAAGCAGGATCATGGTAAACATATTTTCGCCAAGCGTGATGTCATCGGAAAGGGCAATAAGGTTTGGTTGGTATTTCATATTTCACCTCGAGTATTGTAATCTCCCCCCAATAGTATTTTACCATAAAACAAGAAATTTGTCAAAGCATCAAAAGCAGGCAAAATAGGAATAAATACAAAACGACTCGCTACGTTTAGTAACGAGTCGTTATTTATTATGCTTGACCGTCAGTCAAAAGCTCTGTGGGAGCTTCGATTTGCTCGGTTCTGATCACAAGCTCGGGAAGTGCGCCTTTCTCAACGCAATCGCGATGGATAATCACCTCTGCAACGTCACCGCGGGAGGGGATTTCATACATGCTTTGCATCATAATGCTTTCCATAATGGAACGTAGACCGCGGGCGCCTGTGTTGCGCTTGATCGCGAGCTCCGCAACAGCCTCCAACGCATCATCCGTCAAGGTCAACTTCACATTATCCATATCAAACAGCTTGATATACTGCTTTAACAGTGCGGATTTAGGCTCCTTGATAATGCGAAGCAAAGCTTCTTTATCAAGGTCGCTCAAAGAAACAATGACGGGAAGTCTACCGATCAATTCGGGAATCAAGCCATACTTGACGATATCATGCGGAGTGACGTCACGGTAAATGCCGCTGTCACGACGCTCGGACTTCTTTTGAATATCAGCACAGAAGCCAATAGCCTGATTGCCTTGTCTCTTACCGATAATGCCTTCCAGTCCATCGAATGCGCCGCCGCAGATAAACAGGATGTTCTCGGTATTGATCTTGATAAACTCTTGATTGGGATGCTTACGTCCGCCCTGGGGAGGAACGTTTGCAACCGTACCCTCGAGGATCTTGAGCAATGCCTGCTGCACGCCTTCGCCCGAAACGTCGCGCGTGATGGATCTGTTCTCGCTCTTGCGGGAGATCTTATCGATCTCGTCGATATAGATAATGCCGTGTTCGGCAAGATCCACGTCATAGTCGGCAGCTTGGATCAGTCGCAGAAGAATGTTCTCCACGTCTTCACCAACGTAACCTGCCTCGGTCAACGTCGTAGCGTCAGCAATCGCAAAGGGAACCTGCAGGGTCTTTGCAAGCGTTTGTGCCAGATAGGTCTTACCAACACCGGTCGGACCGATCAAAAGCACGTTGCTCTTTTGCAGCTCAACTGCATCCTGTTCAGCCTGCTGGCCCTTCTTTTTGCGGCCCTTGGGCTTTTCGTTCTTGGAAAGCACACGCTTGTAGTGATTGTATACAGACACGGACAGGGCAATCTTTGCATCATCCTGCCCAATGACGTACTCGTCAAGCGCACGCTTGATATCCATGGGCTTGGGAAGCGTTGCCATAGAGAGCTTGCCAAGATCAATCGAAGGCGTAGCCGCCGCTTCAACGTACTCACTGCAAGCTTCTGCGCAAAAGTCACAGATATATGCACCTGTAGGTGCGGAGATCAGAAAATTGACCTGGCTTTCATGTCTGCCGCAAAAGGAGCAAAAGGGTGCGTCCCCATTGCCCCCTCTACGGGAACCGTTATTGGAATTTGCCATGCAAGCTACCTCACTTGATCTCGCCGCGATGCGACTTGACCTGGTCAACAATGCCGTAAGCGAGCGCTTCTTGGGCGGTCATGAAATGGTCTCTCTCGGTATCCTTTTCGATCTGCTTAACAGTCTGACCGGTGTGCTCGGCAAGAAGCTCGTTGAGTGTTTTGCGCGTGCGCAGGATCAGATCCGCCTGGATCTTGATGTCGCTCGCCTGTCCTCTTGCACCGCCACTGGGCTGGTGGATCATGATCTCACTGTGCGGCAGGGCAATACGCTTGCCCTTAGTGCCTGCGGAGAGCAGGAACGCACCCATGCTTGCGGCAAGACCGATGCAAATGGTGGAAACGTCACAACGAATGAACTTCATGGTGTCGTAGATTGCCATTCCTGCAGTCACGGAACCGCCGGGGCTGTTAATGTAGAAATAAATATCCTTATCGGGGTCCTGCGATTCGAGGAAGAGCATCTGAGCAACGATCAGAGAAGCGGTTGCATCATTGACCTCGTCGGACAGGAAAATGATACGGTCATTGAGCAGGCGGGAGAAAATATCGTAAGCGCGTTCGCCTCTGCCGGTTTGTTCAATGACGGTAGGTACAAGGGCGTCTCTCGGATATTGCGGATAATACATCTTGTTTACCTCGTTTCAAAATAATAGGGAAGTAGGGAGTCTGATTACTCAGCCTTGATAACAGCGGACTCCTTAACGATGTCCATTGCCTTCTTTACCTGCAGGTCTGCAATGATGGAAGCATCGTCCAGCATGCCCTTAACCTGTGCAACCTCAAGGTGGTAAGCATCAGCGATTCTCTGGTATTCTTCGTTGATCTCATCCTCGGATGCAACAACGCCTTCCAGAGCAGCGATGGTCTCAAGAGCAAGTCTTGCCTTGACCTGGCGCTCAGCCTGAGGTCTCATCTGCTCACGCAGAGCCTCGATGGTCAGACCGGTATACTTGAAGTACAGGTTCATATCCATGCCCTGGCTGCGCAGTCTGTTGTCAAAGTCACGAACAAAGTTCTCGGTCTCGTTTACGAACATAGCCTCGGGAATCTCGCCCTCCAGCTTTTCGATCAGAGCCTCAATCAGCTTCTCTTCGAACTCGTTCTCAGCCTGCTTTTCATTTCTCTCTTGAATTTTAGCCTTCATATCAGCCTTTAATTCATCAAGAGTGTCAAATTCGGAAGCATCCTTTGCAAACTCATCGTCCAGCTCGGGAAGCTCAATGCGGGAAATTGCGTTTACTTTGGTCTTGAATACGGAAGCCTTGCCAGCCAGCTCAGCAGCGTGGTAATCCTCGGGGAAGGTAACGTTTACGTCAAACTCTTCGCCAATGGTGTGACCTGCGATCTGCTCCTCAAAGCCGGGGATAAAGGAACCGGAGCCAAGCTTCAGGGAATAGTCGGTGCCCTTGCCACCGTCGAATGCAACGCCGTCAACGGAGCCGTCGAAGTCGATCTTTACGATGTCGCCCATCTGTGCAGCCTCTTCGGTGATCTCGATCTCGCGGGAGTTTCTCTCGCGGATCATTTCGAGCTCACGGTTAACCTGCTCATCGGTAGCTTCGGCAGTTGCCTTAACAGCCTCAATGCCCTTGTAGTCCTTGATCTGCATCTCGGGCTTTACGGGAACCTTTGCAGAGAGAACCAGACCGTTCTCATCAAGAGAAACGATATCGATCTCGGGCTGACCGACAACGGTGATGCCTGCTTCCTTAACAGCAGCCTCATAGTTCTCGGGAATGAGATCGTTGATAGCATCCTCATAGAAGACACCGGTGCCGTACATCTTTTCGATGACAGACTTGGGAGCCTTGCCCTTGCGGAAGCCGGGGACGTTGATGTTCTTTACCTGCTTGCGGTAAACTTTGTCTACAGCAGCATCAAAGGTTGCCTTATCTACGGCAAACTCAAGATAGTGCATGCTGTGTTCGTTCTTTTCGGATTTTACGAGATTCATGTTGATCCTCCAAAATTTTGATTTATTTTATTTTTTATTTTACACAACCTATTTATTGTACACAATTTCGTTTGTTTTGTCAATAGAAATCGCGATTTTCCCTTATAAAATATCTTATTTTATGGGGTAAGGCAAGAAGGAGAGATGGTCTGCGGAAATTCTTACGAACCGAATGTCGTTATAGTAGAGCACGCTCGGAAGATTGTATCCACCGTGGATATGGCCAAAATAACAATTCTTAACTCCGTACCTAGACAAAGTGTCTAAAATTTCCGGGCAAAGGAAATTTCCCCAAATTGGCGGGAAGTGCAAGAATACGAGAATTTCTTCGGGGTCATTCGGATCTTGTAATTTCAGACCCTGCTTTAAGCTGAGCTCAAGTCTGATGACTTCGCGGTTCACGATCTTTGCATAATCGGTTTCGGAAACGGTCAGCTGTTGGCTGTCGTCAGTAAACCATCCGCGTGTACCGCAAATGATTTTGTTTTCTGCTTTATAGGCATTGTTCTGTAAAAGTGAAATCGTATCGATATTGTGCCCGGCAAAAAATGTATTGATTTTTGTGGCGGTTGACCACCAAAAATCATGATTGCCTTTTCCGATCAGCTTTTTGCCGGGAAGGGAATTCAAAAAATTGAGATCTTGTTCGGCTTCCTCCAGCGTCAAGGCCCACGAAATGTCACCGGGAATAACGACCGTATCGGATTGGCTGACCGTATTGCGCCAGTGCTGTTCCAATTTTTCCACGTAGCCGCTCCAGCGTGCACCGAAGACCTCCATGGATTTATTTGTCTGGTCGTTAATTGATAAATGTAAGTCTGCTATGGTATAAATTGCCATGGAGAACTCCTTTCTTTGAGAATAAGAAAACGGTTGTGCGCCACACTATTATTGTCAGATTGACAAAAGGAGATATGAAAATGGATAACAAACGCGGATGCGGATGCGAAAAGCATATCAAGGACGTCAAGTGTGACGTAAAGAACTGCGTATATCACGACGGTGATTGCTACTGTACAGCCGGTGAAATTGCGATTGGACCTTCCTTCGCTACTTCTTCTACTGATACGATCTGTTCTACCTTTAAGCAGGATCAGGACAAAATGTAATTCCTGCGCGGACATCGGCACAGCCGATGTCCGCTATTTTTTTTACTGTGTGTCTGCGAAACAAAATACCTCTTGCAGAATGTCTTGCGAAGCAACGGTCTTGTCAAATCTGACCTCGCGCTCGCCAAGTCCGACAAGCGGATAGGGGATCTGCGTGCCGGTGTAATCGGAAAGCAGAGCCTGAGACTGCAGCGGATCTGCAGGAGCATCCTTGCCAAGAGAGGTGTAGACGTCGGCTGCAAACTTGTAGGGGCTTGCAGTAGATGCAATGACCATGGGCGTTGCAATATCATTGCTGTCGCGCAGGTACTGCTCAGCACAGCAAACACCGACGGCGGTATGCGTATCCATCAGATAACCGTTCTCCTGGTATTTACGGATGGTCTGCGCGGTTTGTGCTTCATCTGAAAAATAACCGCAAAAATCTGCATCAATGCGTGCTTTGACAGCATTGCTGACAGTATATGCGCCGCTCTTTGCAAGTGATTCCATATACGCCTTGGTTTGTTCTGCGCCGGCAACAAAGTAGAGCAAACGCTCAAGGTTGCTGGAGATCAGAATATCCATAGAGGGCGACATGGTCAGATGGAACTGACGGTTGCGATCATAAGTACCCGTACGCATGAAATCGGTCAGGATGTTATTCTGGTTGGATGCACAGATCAGCTTGCCGATCGGCAGCCCCATAAGCTTTGCAAGATACGCTGCAAAGATATTACCAAAGTTGCCGGTGGGCACGCATACGTTGATGCGATCACCCATGGCAATACGACCTGCATTGAGCAGATCACAGTATGCAGATACGTAATACACGATCTGGGGAGCAAGTCTGCCCCAGTTGATCGAGTTCGCGCTGGACAGGAAAAATCCCTTCTCATCAAGCACGCGCGCCGCTTCTGCATCGGCAAAGATACGCTTGACACCGCTCTGTGCGTCGTCAAAGTTGCCGTGAATTGCACAAACGTTTACGTTCGAGCCCTTTTGTGTCACCATCTGCAGCTTTTGGATCTTGCTGACTCCGTTAACGGGATAGAATACAGAAATGCATACCTGATCCACGTCGCGATAGCCCTCCAGCGCAGCCTTGCCGGTGTCTCCCGACGTGGCAACCAGGATCAGCGCCTTACGCTGCTCACCCGTCTTTTTGAGCGCTCTGGAAAGCAGGCGGGGCATGATCTGCAGTGCCATATCCTTGAAAGCTGCCGTAGGTCCGTGCCACAGCTCCTGCGTGTATACGTTATCGCAAACGTGATGCAAAGGTGCAGCACCGCCAACAAAAGAATCCTCGCAATAGGCCTTCGTACAGTCTGCAAGAAGCTCTTCCGGGGTATAATCGGTCAGATACTTGCCCAGAATAAACGCCGCTCTGTGTGCGTAATCCATGCCGCACAGCGTGTTGATCTCATCGACGGTTAACGTAGGAATGCTCTCGGGTACAAACAGGCCGCCGTCATCGGCAAGTCCTTTTCTGATGACCTGCGCAGAGGTGAATTTTTCTTGTTTTAAATCTCTTGTGCTTTGAAAATACATAATTGGTCTCCGGTATATCAAATAAGTTGGTTTTGGAAAAACTGATATGCGTTTTTCCAAAAAATCTTTTCAATTTGTTCGGTGCTGTAGCCGCGTGCGACAAGAAGGTCTGCTACCTTGTAAAGGTCGCCCACGTGAGTAATGTCGCTTGGCAGATCGGTTCCGTCAAAATCGCAACCAAAGCAAAGATGGTCTTGCGCTCCAAGCTCCATGTAACGCTCGATATGGCGTACAACGTCTTCTGAAGTCGCGTTTCCTTGCGAGCAATCGCGCAAATGCGAAGGGCACATGCTCACGCCCACAATACCGCCAAGGCGCATCAGCTCGGCAAGATGTCTGTCGCGCAGGTTTCTTGAATGAGCATATGCGGAATAGGAATTCGAGTGTGTTGCAATAAGCGGCTTATTGCATTGGCTTGCAATTTCGATCACGTCGTCAACGCTTTGCTCGGATGCGTGTGAGATATCGGGGACGATGCCTATCTCAAAGCATTTCTTGGTGACCAGCTTGCCAAACTCGGTCAAGCCCACATCGGTATTGTGAGAGCCGCCAATGCAGGTCTCACCACCCCACAAAAGTGTCATGCAGCGAACACCCTTATCGTAAAGAACTGACAGTCGATCAATATCACCCGCGAGCAATCTTGCGTCCTCAACAGCCAAAACGGCGGCTCTTTGAGAATGCGTAATTGCATTGTCAAGCGCGGAAGACGAGCGAACGCGTGCCATCTTGCCGCCCTCAAGCGCAATTAAGCGGTCAAAATTATCCGCTATTTCAAGAAAGTCATGCCAGCAGGTCTGGTCGTCCAATCGACGGTCGGACCAGATTGCAAATAACTGAACGTACTTCTCGTAGCCGGCAGCATGTGAAAGGGAAATGTGGCAGGTATTATCACGTAAATTCTCCTGCCTGCGATACAGTTCAAAAGCAGTATCGCAATGCGTGTCAAACAGAGATAAAGTCATATTCACTCCTTTGATGATTTCAGGGACGGTATCCGTGAACGCCAAAAGCGTTTTCTATATGATTAACAAGTAACGCAGGTCTGAACGGTACGCCAAACATACTGCTGAATTTCTCGACGAATTTATCCTTTGCTGATAAATCAGAATCGGGCGTAAGGTAAACCTCAATGACATCCATACGCGGTTGTAGGGAAAAGCTGCTTTTTGCTAAATATGCACGCGCAGCGCGCAGCAAATGCTCTTGTTTTTTGAGTGTGACGGCAGAGGCGGGAGCAGACAAATAATCTGCCGTTTCGGGACGTGCTACCCGCGTTTTGACTTCAACAAAAGCAATACAGTCTTTGCTGATTGCAATAATGTCGATCTCCTCGTGAGAGATGTGAAGATTGCGCTCAAGTATATCATAGCCGTGCCGACGTAAGTATTTTGCTGCGATATTCTCCCCCAGCCGTCCGACTTGCGCTTTATTCATGCTTTTCTTTTTCCAGAAAGCGAACGAATTGCTTTCTGTGGATAGGAGAGGCACCGTACTCGCGCAACGCTTGCATGTGCGCTTTGGTGCCGTATCCTTTGTGCTTTGCAATGCCGTATTGGGGATATGCTGCGTCCAATTCTATGCACATACGGTCACGCGTCACCTTTGCCAAAATGGAAGCCGCCGCAATGGAAGGGGATGTTGCATCGCCCGAAATAACTGCTTTTGCATCAATTTGAAAATCTCTTGAGACGTTACCGTCAATCAATGCAAAGTCAGCCTTGACAGCAAGTCCATCGATTGCACGACGCATAGCAAGAAGGGTTGCTTCCAGAATATTGAGCTGATCAATCTCTTCAACACTGGCGCTTGCAATACAGTAGGATATTGCGTTTTCCTTGATCTGATCAAAAAGCAGGTCTCTTTTTTTCTCCGAGAGCTTTTTTGAGTCATTCAAGCCGGGCAATACCAGCCCGCAGGGGAGAATGCATGCAGCAGCAACTACAGGACCGCACAAAGGACCTCTGCCTGCTTCATCAACGCCACAGACGTTGTGATAGCCAAGATCATAAAGTTCGGATTCAAGTGTATATTCCAACATGATATTTTCCTCAATCGTCAAGACCGTGTATCGAGCGTGACACGGCCGATTTTTCCTGCACGGTATTCGTCGAGCAGCATATTTGCGGTGCGTTCGGAATGTACCTCTCCACCGGAAATCAAAAAGCCGCGTTTTTTACCGATAGTAAGCATAAGATCGTAATCGCTCAGATCATCGTACTGCGATAAATCTCCCAGCTTATACCGTTCACTCAGAAGCGCAGGATAAAGCTTTCGCAATCTGCCGCAAAGGATCATAGCGATTTCTTCAATGTCCAAGATGTCGTCTTTGATTGCACCTGTAATGGCAAGATTCTCGCCCACAGATTTTTCTTCAAACTTGGGCCACAAAATACCCGGCATATCCATCAGATCAATGCCGATATTGGTAGATACCCATTGTTTGTCTACGGTTACACCGGGACGGTTTTCTACCTTGGCTTTCTTATTTCCGCAAAGCTTGTTGATAAGCGAAGATTTTCCCACGTTGGGCACGCCAAGGACCATAGCACGAAGCTTTCTGCCTGCCATGCCTTTGTTTTTGTATCTCTCGACCTTTTCGATCAGGATATCGTGAATAGCAGGGCTGAGCTGCTTGATTCCTTCGCCGCCAATGCAGTCTGTTAAAATGCAAACGGTATGGTCATCCGTATAATGCTGCACCCAATATTTATTCTCCGCAGGGTCTGCAAGGGATGCTTTATTTAGCAGCAACAGCGTGGGTTTATCGCCTATTAATTTTTTGATTTCGGGATTTCTGGACGAGTAGGGAATACGTGCATCCAGAATTTCGATGATAATGTCGACATTTTTAAGGTTTTCCGAGATCAAGCGGCGGGTTTTCGCCATATGGCCGGGAAACCATTGAATGACCTGAGAGGGCATTGTATTCTTTCCTTTCGGATTAGTCTGTAAAAATTGTAAAGGGCTTTAAGCGTACGATTGCCTTTCCAAGGACGGTACGCTCGTCAATAAAGCCGATCGTGCGACTGTCAGCGGAGAAGTTTCTGTTGTCTCCCATGACGAACAGCTTGCCTTCGGGAACGGTGAAGGTATAGTCTCCTGTTTCTTCGTCATATTCAGCGTCTAAGGGGTTATTTAAGGCATACAAATTGTCGCGCCATTCGTATTGATCGCCATAGTCCGTCTTGTCAGAATTGTAATAGGTCGCAAATCCGTCTGCAAAATCAATCTTTTCACCGGTCTTGGCATCCGTAATGATGATGGTCTTATTCTCAAAATTCATCACTACTTTTTGTCCGCCCGTTGCGATCACACGTTTAACCAAGGGCTTCTGATATCTTTCGGTCTGATGAAAGACGACTACGTCACCGTTATCCGGTGTGTAAAACAGATCGGAAATGATCAGCGGCTGACCGTTCTCAAACGTATTTTTCATAGAATCTCCGTCAACGCGACAAAGACGTGCGCAGAAGGAGAAAAGAATGAGTACCATAGTAACGGAAAGCACGAATATTTCCAGATAATCAAACCAGTTAGCAGCAAAGGTACTAAGCTTATTACCTGAACCGGAAGCTTTGGGGGCTTCTGTTTTTTTAATAACGATATCAAGCAAATCGTGACCGTGCTCAATGACAATATCAGTGGTTCTCGCGGATCGCTCGTCAAAGCCTTCAACACCGCCGCACTCCTTCCCTGAGTCGTAGAGCATGAAGGGGACAGGATCCGAAGAGTGTGTGCGAATCGAAAGCGGCGTAGGATGATCGGGAAGAATCAATATTTTGAAATCGTCGCCGCAGCTTACGAGGTATTCGTAAACGGGCTTCAAAATTTTTTGATCGATCAGCTCAATGGAAAGAACCTTGTTGTCGATTTCTCCGCGATGCCCGCATTCGTCTGGACCTTCAACGTGAACGTAAACAAATTCCACGCCGGATTCAAACGCTTCAATGGCTGCCTTTGCCTTGCCATCATAATTCGTGTGTACGTTACCTGTAGCACCGGGCACGTCGATAGAACGCATGCCTGCGCAAAGTCCGATGCCCTTGATCAAATCAACCGCGGAAATGACCGCACCGTCTATTCCCCATTTTTCTTTGAAAGAGGGAAGTGCCGGCTTTTTTCCGGGGCTCCACAGCCATGCAGAATTGGCAGGACGCAATCCGCGGGCACGTCTGGCTTGGTTGATCGGGTGGTTGTTGAGCACTTCATAGCTCTCTTTCATGAAAGCGAAATATTCTTCACCGCCTTCAGCTACGGGAAGATGCTCTCTGATGCACTGTCCAAGGATGTCGTGTGGACGCATAAACGGATAGTTGTCAGGTCTGTTTTTCCAGATCAAGCAATGTCTATAGCTGACACCGGTATAAAATTTGCGCTCTTGATTGCCGAAATGCTCTTGCAACGCTTTGATCAGCTCATCAGCCTCAGCAGTTGTGATCTCATCGGCACTGTGATCGATCATGATCTTATCTTCATATTGCTCCTCATCCTCAGAGAGTGTAACGAGGTTGCAGCGAAAAGCAGTTTCGTCAGGCAGCATATCTATTCCCATACTGACAGCCTCTAACGGAGATCTTCCGCGAGAATAGATCTTAGGGTCAAAGGAAAGAATCGCCATATTGGCAGTATCGCTTTCAGGCACCATTCCCTTGGGCACGTTGGATACGATACCAACCGTGGATTCTTTCGCGAGTGCGTCCATACAGGGCTTGTTGGCTCGTTGCATGGGGGTGCAATCTCCCAGTTGCGGTACGTTGACGTCTGCCATGCCGTCCGGGATTAAAACAAGATATTTCATATTTTGCTCCGAGTGATAAATATTCATAATATTATATCATATATTTTGAAAATATACAACACCTTTACGTAAAACATTCCGAAAAAATTTGCAAGATATTCACACCTTTCTTGCGTAAGCGGGCTTGTATTCGCGAGCTTGTTGTGCTATAATATACGTATCTTAAATTTGATGGGAGAAACGTTGTGAATCAACAGCAAAACGATATTCCGAGAAGTGCCAAGGAGCAAACCAAAAAACTGAAAAAGATTATTATTATCACATTTTGCGTAATGCTTGCCTTTGCCGTACTTTATTTTGCGTTTTCGGTCATTTTGTATCCGGCAATAGCCGATACATTAGAGGGGTATTTCCCCGGGCTTGCGGATTTTTTGAACGGCGGAGCGGGGAATGAGTATCAAGGTAACAATTTCACTATTTATTTTTATCCGATTGACTACGAGTATGACATTATGAAAGATAAAGAGTACCTGGAGCTTGACCGCAAGATTTACTATTATGCAGATCAATCACAGCTCGGCTCCATGATAGAGCTTGACGACAGCAATCGCGATAAGCAGGCTATCGGAGTTACGTTAATTTGTGACTTTGTTGATAGCATTATTATGGGTGATGCCGACAGATATAACGCGTTTTTCAGTGATTATTATTTCGAGCACAAAGAGGTTGAGCCTGACCCCGGTTTCACTATGACGCAGCTTTATGAAATTAAGATCACAAATTTTGGCGAGAAAAAGGTTACGGACAAAAAACTGGGAACCTATACCGAATATCATTATGTGTTGCAATACAAGATCCGCCAAAACAACGGAACGTTCCGCAGCGATATCGGCAGTGACGGAAGCGCGACAACTTATATCATCATTACAGACCGTAACGGCAAACTCATGATTGAAGATTTGTTTTACGGCTACAGATTCGCACACTGATACGGAAATGATATGAAATATCAAGCAATACTGTTTGATCTTGACGGGACGCTGCTTCCAATGCACGAGCCAACCTTTGTGGATTGCTTTTACCGCGCGTTGGTTTCGTACGTTTTGCCAACGGGTGCTTCTGCCAAACAAGTGGGGGAAGTGCTGCAGGGAAGTCTCCAACACGTAATAGGGAACGATGGCGCATGCACAAACAGGCAGGCGTTTGCTGACTATTATGAAGCGTATCACCGTACCAACGAACTCAGGATTTCCGTCGAAGATATGGAGCGCTTTTACGCTACCGAATTCGATAACAAGGTGCGAGCATCCTGCGGATACGATCCGGAAGCTCCGGCATTGATTGAGTATATCAAGACAGAGGGTATTCCGATGGTCGTTGCGACAAATCCGTTTTTTCCGCGTGTGGCAACTCATGCACGAATCAGATGGGCGGGTCTGGATCCCCGGGATTTTGCTGAAATCACGACGTATGAATCATACCATTACTGTAAGCCCAATCCGGCGTATTATGAGGAACTGCTTGCGCGTATGGGCTATGATCCGTGCAAATGTCTTATGGTTGGTAATAACGTAGACGAGGATATGATTGCATCCAATCTTGGGTGTGACGTGTTTTTGATACCCAGAGACCTGATAAATGCAAGCCATAAGGATATATCCATGTATAAACAAGGTACGCTTGGCGATCTGCTTGCTTATCTGAAGCAAACGTAATATCCGGCAAATAAAAAAGAGGCTGACGCCTCTTTTTTATAATTTCGTTAAATAGCTGCAATACACTCGTTGACCCAAGCAATAATGTCGGTCTTTTCCTGATCTGTGATCTTGGAGTTGAACAGATTGCCGCCGTTTACGTACAAGGTCTTTTCGCAAACGTTGGTTCCTGCGTTAGCCAGCAGAGAGCGTACGTAAGCGTCGCCGTCGGGAGTGCCGTCGATCATCAACGCAACGTTAACGGCACGAGTTTTGTTGAGCTCGCTGATAAAGAGTCTGACATCATCCTTCAAAGAACCCTTACAAGTAACGCAAAGAACGACCAAACGCTCTTTATCGCAGGAATATGCGGGCGGGATTACGTCTGCAGCATTGATATTCAACTCAAATTCCTGCTTGATCATCTGTGTGATGGAAACCAGCTTCTTTTTGCCGGGGGTGCAAAGTACGCGCATTTTAATTGCCATAATAATAAATCCTCCTTACCGGCAATTTGACCGGTTATTATTTGTATTATTATAACACATTAAGTCGTATAAAGTAAAGGGGGAAAATGAAAATCGGGATATTACACAGATTTTGATCGCGAAATTTAGTAAGGTTGACATACAGATCGGCATCGCTTTGATGACATGTAAATTTTCCTTGGTGCAGTGGTGAATTTTATTATGACATCTTGTAATTACGTAATATTTATGTTATAATACATAGGTTATATAAGTAAAATAGCGCAACACGGAAATATACGGCGGAAAAGAGCACTGTTTAGCAACACATACGAAATTATACAAAATCAAAGTTTTGTATAATGTAGGGGAGCGAAATGCGCGAAAAAAGCCCTTTCAGGCACTCCCCCGGCTGTTTTTACGGGTATGCTTGGTTTGGGATAAGTATTTTCTTTTGGTTGCTTGCCCACCGCGCAAATGCCTTTCCTGCTTATTCTTGTCGAGAATTTCTTTTACATGCAGATACAAGGATTTGTTCACGTACGGCAATACCTGCGTAACGTCTTTATGTACGGTGCTTTTGCTGATTCCGAATCTTGCTGCCGTGATTCTGACCGTAGCTTGGTTTTCGATAATATAATTGGCAAGTAATACGCAACGTTCTTTTTCTGAAGATATGTACATCATTTACCTGTACCTCTCGTTACTTATTTCTGCTTTCATAATATGCTTTATAACGAATGATTATGTGCTCAAGGAGTTGCTTTATGCCTGTGTTTCAAGATATCAATTACAGCTGTATATTTGAAGGCATGACGTCTATCTCTTCCTTAATACACGGCCGTGAAAGCCGTGTTAATAACAGACCTATCTACGCTGTGCTCATAGACATAGCGAAAAAGCGCAGCAAATATAAGGAGATCGGTTATCTGAAAGCCATGTCTTTGACGCAGGGTTATCAGATAATCTACGTAAATGCCGAAATAATCGATGCTATGGCTCAAGGTAATACGCATGGCGGAATCATTGCGCTGTGTGGAGACCGTGACTTTGCCGATTGCGCAGAGCTTGACGGTCAAGGCTTTTGGGTACTGGCTGATGGCATTGAAGATCCGTTTAATCTTGGCTTTGCTATCAGATCTTTGTACGCTGCAGGCGTTGACGGTGTCCTGCTTCCACCGCACAATTGCATGAGCGCTTCGGGTATTGTCGCAAAATCTTCTGCAGGAACTTCGGAAATTTTGGACGTTCGCGTGTCTGATCCGGAGACGGCTATCCGTCAATTTAAAAACGCAGGATATCGCATTGTATGTGCGGGTATTCGCGATTCGCAAACCATTTATGAGGCGGATCTGCGTAAGCCTTTGCTGCTTGTGATCGGTGGCGAAAAGCGTGGCATTTCCAGAAACATTTTGGACTCTGCAGATCAGATTGTACGCATAGACTATGGACGGGACTTCAACGGATCGTTATCGGCTGCTTCCGCAGTTACGGTAATTGCTTTTGAAGTACTTCGTCAAAATTCATGATTCTTACCCAACATTATACAAAATCATACTACAAAGGAATTCACTGTTTTGGAAAAGAAAAAGAAATTTAAAATTCCCAATATTTTTGATATGAATCGAGATGGACGCGGTGTCGATCCAGGCGAGGATAAAACGCCAAATCTTGGCTACTTTTTTAAGCTTACGTTCCGCAAGTTTTCTAATCTGCTTACGTTAAATTTGATGATGTTTGGCATGGTTCTGCCTATTGCGATCGCGGTTTACGTCTTTTTTAACGGTCCGCAGATGCCTACTATAAGCAGTCCTGCGTATTCGGCGCTCATTGGCGCCCAATTGACTGGCGCTGGTGGCATAGAGACTCTCACCAAGCTGATGCATATATTGCCGCAGGTCAACTTTATCACGTATAATTCTTACGCAAGCTGGTTGCCTTACGTGCTTCTGGGTGTTTTGGCAATCACGTGGGGCTGGCAGAATACCGGTGTGACGTATATTCTTCGCGGTCTTGCGCGTGGTGACGGCGTGTTTATGTTTTCGGATTATTTCTACGCAATCAAAAAGAATTTCAAGCAAGGGCTGATTCTCGGCCTGATGGATGCCGGTATCATCATTGTGTTGATCATCGACTTCATGTATACATGGAGCGTGCGCTCAAACTACTGGTCATACCTGATGTTTTTTGCAGTCACAGCGCTGATCATCGTATACCTGTTTATGCGTATGTATCTGTATCTGATGATGATTACGTTCAACATTTCCCTTTATAAAATGCTGAAAAATGCGTTGATCTTCACAGCGCTCGGTATTAAGCGCAATTTGATGGCGGGCTTGGGCGTATTCCTGTGCGTTGCTTTTTGGGCTGCGCTCGCGTTTATTGGCTTACAATATAATCTTGGATTCTTGATTTTTATTCCTGCGTTGTTTTTGTTTGCCTTTACGTCATTTATTTCAGTTTACTGTGCGTACCCTATTATCAAAAAGCATATGATTGATCCGATCACGGTGACTGCAAATGATCCGTGCGACGAATAAATAAGAAGCGACCGCTAAAAAGCGGTCGCTTTTTATTGCTTGCTTTGCAGTAGTTCCCCGACGGTAACAAACGTGAAGCCTTGTTCGAGCAAGATCGGGATAAACGATTCCAATGCTTTTACGGTAGGACTATTTGCGCCTATATAGTCATGCATGAGTATAATATCTCCGTTTTTTGCATTCTGTATGATATAGTCACTGATCTGATCCGGAGGGGTGTGCGCCCAATCGCGGGTATCCAAGGTCCAAAAAACGCTCGTATATCCCAGGTCTTTTACAACCTTACGCATCGTATCTGTCATAGCCCCCTCTGGAGGTCTGAATAGGTTACAGCGCTTCCCTGTTTGCATCAGCACTTCCCTTTCACAGTCGGCGATTTCCGTCTGAAGCGCAGCCAGATCCAGCCTTGCTGCGTGTGAGTGAGTCGTAGTATGGTTGCCGATCTCGTGTCCGCGCGAAAGCACCTCGGAGATAATACCGGGATAATTTTTTACGTTGACTCCAATGACAAAAAATGTGGCTTTTATTCCGTATTTGTCAAGAACGTCTAAAATTTGTTTTGTCTGCCTTGGATGCGGACCGTCATCAAAGGTCAAGACGATTTGCTTTTTCGTCAAGGGTTGATTTCCGTCATCAAAAGCGTGACTATGCACGGTGACACAAGAAATAAAGCAGCTTATGATGATTATACAGACGATCGTACGTTTTATCATGCCTGAAACTCCAATTCATCCAGCGTGCCAAAGCGATACCCCATGCCTTTCAATTCGCATATGACCTCGCCAAGAATTTGTGCGTTGGTTGCCGATGTCGGATGCAGCAGCATGATCTCCCCGTTGTGCAGATTGTCAAAGATCTTTTTCTTGGCGGCTTGGGGGCTCATTTGTTTGTTATTGTCCCAATCAGCATATGCAAAGCTCCAAAAGACGGTCTTGTAGCCATGGTCGCATACGGCTTTCAGCGAGGCCTGATCAAAGGTGCCTTCAGGCGGTCTGAAATATTTATCCATCTGCTTTCCCGTTAGCTGCATATATGCATTTTCAAGACGGTCCAGCTCAACTGCAATATCGTTTGCGGACATGGTCGTGATATTTTTATGCGAATAGGTGTGATTGCAAACAAGATGTCCTTGGTCTGCCATGCGCTTGACCAGGTCCGGATTTCGATCGATCAGATTCCCCAGAATGAAGAATGCCCCGGTCACGTTTTGCTCTTGCATAATATCTAAGATTTTTGCGACGTTTCCGTTCTCATATCCGGCGTCAAACGTCAAGTAAACGACCTTTTCGTCATCCTGATCAGCGTGATGCTTGTCAAGATAAATACCGTTTATTTGTTCTATCCATTGCATATCGGGATCCATGCCCGGCTGTGAGTGATCCGGCGTGCGTTTACAATACCAATGTTGGGGTGAAGCTGCGCTTGCCGTTATGCATAATAACATGCATAATGTGAAAAATATGCATAAATTGCATATTGCTCGGAAATGCTTATCAAGTCCCATTGCATCATCTCCTTTCCCCTTTATTATAAACGGAAAATGATACTTCTTTCATGGGAATTCGTGGGGTGTGTATTGGGCATTCTGCACATGCATATATATACAACTTTGTTGAATATTACTATTGCAATTCTCATATTTATGCAGTATAATATATTCATATTTTTCTTAGCATTACTGAAAGGCGTTTATCATGAAAAAACAAATCAAAAAAATCGTACTTGCATATTCAGGCGGCCTTGACACCTCCATTATCATTCCGTGGCTCAAAGAAAATTATCCCGGATGTGAAGTGATCGCAGTGTCCGGTGACGTTGGACAAGGTACAGAACTGGACGGTCTTGAGGAAAAGGCAATCAAGACCGGTGCATCCAAGCTTTACGTGCTGGATCTCAAGAAGGATTACATTGAAAATTATATATATCCTTGTCTGAAAGCAGGCGCGGCTTATGAAGAATATCTGCTGGGCACTTCTCACGCGCGTCCCTGCATCGCCAAAGGACTTGCAGAGATTGCAATCAAGGAAGGCGCAGATGCGATCTGCCACGGATGTACCGGTAAGGGCAACGACCAGGTGCGCTTTGAGCTGACCATTAAGGCGTTTGCTCCCGATATGCAGATCATTGCACCTTGGCGCGTATGGGATATCAAATCCCGTGACGAAGAGATCGATTATGCAGAAGCACATAATATTCCGCTTAAGATCAGCCGCGAGACAAATTATTCCAAGGATAAAAACATCTGGCATCTGTCTCACGAGGGCTTGGATCTGGAAGATCCCGCAAATGAACCGCAGTATCAAAAGCCCGGATTCCTGGAAATGGGCGTTTGCCCCGAGCAGGCACCCGATACTCCCGCATACCTGACCATTACCTTTGATAAGGGCATTCCCACCGCGATCGACGGCGTGGAAATGGATAGCGTTTCCCTTGTGGAAAAGCTTAATGAGCTCGGCGGTGCGCACGGCATTGGTCTGCTTGATCTGGTTGAAAACCGCCTTGTCGGTATGAAGAGCCGTGGCGTTTACGAAACTCCCGGCGGCACAATTCTGTACCATGCACACAAGGTACTGGAATCGATCACGCTGGACCGCGACACCCAGCATTACAAGCAGCAGATCGCCATCAAATTTGGCGAACTGGTGTATAACGGTCAGTGGTTCACGCCTCTGCGTGAAGCTCTCTCCGCTTTTGTGGATAAGACGCAGGAGAGCGTTTGCGGTGAGGTCAAGCTTAAGCTTTATAAGGGCAATATCATTAACGCAGGCGTAACTTCCCCCAATTCCCTTTACAGCGAGACCATCGCGTCGTTTGGCGAGGACGGCGGTGCTTATGACCAAAAGGATTCTGCAGGCTTTATCAATCTGTACGGTCTTCCGATCAAGGTCAAGGCAATGCTGGATGCTCAAAAGAATAAATAATTCCCCCAAGGGGTGTCTTGTGACACCCCTCGTTTGATTGAAAGGTAGGACTTTTACGATGAATACAATGTGGGCAGGACGCTTTCAAAAGCAGCTCAACAGCCGTGTGAACGACTTCAACTCCTCTATTCACTTTGATTGCAGAATGTACAAGCAGGATATCCATGGCTCGATTGCACATGCAACTATGCTTGGAAAATGCGGCATTATTTCGGAAGACGACGCTGCGCTGATCTGTAAAACGCTTGCCGAGATCCTGAACGATCTTGACACCGGCAAGCTCGCATTCGATATGAGTGCCGAGGATATTCATATGTTTGTTGAAAGCGAGTTGACTGCACGCATCGGCGACGTTGGCAAGCGCTTACACACCGCTCGCAGCAGAAACGATCAAGTCGCACTTGATTTGCGCCTATATCTGCGCGATGAAATCGTCGAATTAAAGGAGCTGTTATTGCATTTGATCAATGTCATTTGTAACAAGTCCGAGCAGCATGCAGCCGATATCATGCCGGGATATACGCACCTGCAGCGCGCACAACCGGTCACACTTGGACATTATCTCATGGCTTACGGCCAGATGTTTGCGCGTGACGTACGCAGACTTGACGACGTTGCCAAGAATATGAACGTCTTACCTTTAGGCTCATGCGCTTTGGCAGGTACAACATATCCCATTGATCGCTTTATGGTAGCAGAGCTGCTTGGCTTTGACAGCGTATGTCAAAACAGCATGGACGGAGTTTCTGACCGCGATTACGCAATCGAGCTGCTCAGCACTCTTTCGATCCTTATGATGCATCTGTCGCGCTTTTCTGAGGAAATTATCCTTTGGTCTTCCTCAGAGTTTGGCTTTGTTGACCTGGATGATGCGTATTCTACGGGCTCGTCCATTATGCCCCAAAAGAAAAACCCCGATATAGCAGAGCTGGTGCGCGGCAAGACCGGTCGCGTATACGGCGATCTGACAACGCTGCTGACTGTAATGAAAGGTATTCCGCTTGCATATAACAAGGATATGCAGGAGGATAAGGAGGCGGTGTTTGATGCACTGGATACCGCCAAGATTTGCCTGGAGTTGTTTGCCGCAATGCTTGATACGGCTACCTTTAACGTGGCAACCTTGCGCGAAGCAGTTTCCAAGGGCTTTATCAATGCTACGGATTGTGCCGATTACATGGTCAAAAAGGGGCTTCCCTTCCGCAGTGCCTACAAGGTCGTCGGCAATCTGGTCGCATACTGCATAGCAAATCAAAAGACGTTGGAATCCCTGACGTTGGATGAATACAGACAGGCAGATCCGATTTTTGAGCAAGACATATACGCCGCAATTGATCCGAACAACTGCGTTGCAGGGCGTGCTTGCTACGGTGGTCCGGCTCCCGAGAGCGTATTGCAGCAGATCGAAAATATGCGCAAATATTTGAATTTATAACTGGTACCAAGTATGACTTTTGTGCTTTTTGTGCAAAAGTCATATTTCATTCACGCGTCATTCACGGAAATGTCAATTATTTGTGCTAAAATATGCAAAGATTACATAAGGAGGTGGCGCTTTGGCAGGAAATACGTTTCAACGGCGAGAGAAGAAGATCATCATTGACGCTTCTCTGATGGAACCGCTCAAGCAACGCATCGAGGAATTCATGAATGCCGACCCTCATAACAAGGACGGCAAACCGTATATGATTTGTAATCTGTATTTCGACAATGTCAATAACGATGTAATTCGTAATTCAGTACAGTTGCCCAAGTACAAAGAAAAACTCCGATTGCGCAGTTATGACACGCCAAATCTTGATACCAAGGTGTTTTTGGAGATCAAACGAAAGCTGAATGGCGTTGGTACTAAGCGTCGCGCCAAGATCACACTGCGTGAGGTTTATGACTTTTTAGAGCGACGCGAATACCCTAAGGACACCAAGTACATGAATACGCAGGTGTTGCGTGAGATCGAATATTATATTTCGCACACTCCCGTCGAACCGGTCGCATACGTCAGTTATCTGCGATATGCTTATTACGGCAAAGAGGATCCCGATTTTCGCGTGACGTTCGATTTTGACATTGTTTCAAGGCGGCACGAACTGCATTTGGAAAGCGGCAGATTCGGTGAACCGCTGTTGCCGCCCGACAAAATGATCGTGGAGGTCAAATTCGCAGGCGCAGTTCCCTATTGGTTTGTACAGATCATGAATGAGTATGAATTGACCTTTCACACTTTTTCCAAGATAGGAACGGATCTGAAAAAGAACGTACTGAAAAATAACGGCATTGAAGAATTTCTGTTGACAGGATTCATGTAAAGGAGAGTTTCAAATATGCAGGCTTTAGAAAACTTTTTTAATCAGCTTCTGGTAAATATCCAGATTTATTACGACACAGCAACTACGGGTGTATCCACACTGACCCTTGGAAAGACGCTTGCTTTGATTGGCGCCAGCATCGGTATGTCGTTGCTTGTCACCTTGGTTTACTTACTTGTTAACCGCAAAAAGGCATATTCCAACAAGTCTTTGTTTACCATTCTTTTGATGGGTCCTATCGTTTCCGTTATCGTTATCGCGGTCGGTTCTAACCTGGCGCGTGCGATCTCTATCGGTGGTGGTCTGGCTCTGATTCGTTTCAGACACTCGGTTGAGAATCCCAGCGATCTGATCTTTATTTACCTCTCCGCTGCAGTCGGTATGGCTTGCGGTACGGGCGGTATCGGATTTGCCGCAATCGCGATCGGTATTATCCTCGCTGTGATCATTATCGCTTCCCTGACCGGCTTTGACAGCATCGGCGGCGGAGCAATGAGACTGACCATTATGATGCCCGAATCTCTTGATTTTGCAGGCGTATTTGAGCCCGTTCTTAAGCAGCACTGTAAGAGCTACAACCTTGAGCGAGTCAAGTCTGTGGAATACGGTACGCTGACCGAGCTGCGCTACAGAATTCGCCTCAAGAATAAAGACGCGCAGAAAGCTTTGCTTGATGACATCCGTATACGTAACGGCAACCTCAATATTTCGATCACTCAAAAGGCTTCTGACGACTGATCTTTATCTTACATAACAAAAATCCCAACCTCCGTTCGGAAGTTGGGATTTTTGTTATCTGTACTTATTCAAAACGGCAACGTAATCGGGATTGTTTAGAAGTTCAGCGTGTCTGCCTTCCTGTGCATTCAAAAGGCTTTCTACAAGCCAAGAAAGAAAATCATCTGCTGCGACATTTACACGTTCCGGAAAATACGCTTGACGGACAGCTTCATCAAGCTTTACAGCCTCGGCTATTTTCTGAGCTGCATAGAGATTCATATCAAGTAATGTAATAATATCCTTATCACACCCATCTCTGAACGTCATGTCATTTCTGACCCTATTGAGAAATGCCTCAGCAAGACCAGCGAAAAAAATGTCTCCGGTTTCATCCAATACATTTAATATTAGTTTTCCGTATTTGATAGCCTTCTCTGCTTTTTCCTGCATGGTAATCGTGGGATCAAAGAAAATAACGCGCCCCAGCTTGTCACCGGAAAAAGCGACAATCTCGTACATGTTTTTGCTGACCCAATAGTAATATTCTTCCGTGTCTTTGGCAAACAGTTGCTCGCTCTTTTGCCCAGCGGTCAAATACCAATTGATAAACTTTGATCTGTATATCTCCAAAGCTTCATCCGTTTTGCCTTCAGCATGCAGTATCTTGGCGCGCATATTCCACGCATTGAGTCTTATTACCTCTTCGGTACAGCCTTCGAGTATTTTTTCGCAAATAGTGAGAAATTCATCCTTGTGCTCGATCAGCACCATAGGATCATTATCAGCATCTCCAGCAATGTTCCACATGTAATAATGCATGATTCTATAATCTGTTGGATAATCGCGCCGAGCCTTAATGATGATATCGCGCCCCATTTGATTGTTTCGATGCTTTTGATATAATACGATGATTTTTTCAATTTCTGTCTGTACTTTCTCTCTATCATAGCCCATCAGTTTATCAAGACTTACTTCAAAATAAAAGGCAAGCGGTTGCAAGAGCGTAATATCGGGATAACTCTCCCCTCTTTCCCATTTGCTGACGGCAGCACAGGATACGCCCATAGCAACCGAAAGCTGTTCCTGCGTGATGTTTTTGGCTATGCGCAAACGCTTAATGTTTGCACCAATCGTGATTTCCATAAATACCTCCATGGATATAATAGTAAGCCGACGTCTGCTTCTGCCTTTATTATATCACAAATTATGGAGCTGTAAAGGTATTGTTAGGAAACATGGATTGAACCGTTGGTTAATTATATTAATTAGTGATAACAGCATATTGAAAAACAAGATCACCGCAGCTTGTTCCGCGGTGATCTTGTTGTATGGAGTTAAAATCCTTCGTATTCCTCATAGAATCCGGCTTGGGTCATTGCATTACGGTATGCCTCCCATGTCCAGCCGTCACCAATGGTACAGGTAAAGTGGTTTTTGCCATTACCTGCGGTGCTTTCCCAGGTGATCATATAAAAACCGAACTTGCGCTCTGCAATTTTGTCGACGCGTACACAGCCGTTTGCATCAACGTCAATCGCTCCGCTTGTTATGATCTCATTGGTGGTCAGATCGACCACGGTATAGCGTGCGTGCACAGACTGCTGGGTGTCGTTTGATGCCACGAGCGTCAGCTTGCCGTCTTGGGGCTCGTCCATCATCATGCAGAAAGGTGCTTGCGAGCGCGCGATATAGTGATATGCCAGCTTTTTGCAGCCGTACCAGTCCACAACGGCATCGGAAACTTGCGGCCAACCATCGGCAATGTTCCACCAAAGAATACCGTTCATACGTCCTTTGTTGATGCGGAACTTTTCAATAAAATATTTGACAGCCTCAGCCTGAGAAACCTGGCTTTGTCTTGCAAAGGTATCAAGATCATTACCGGGTGTGCCGAATAATCGCTCTACCTGGCTGACCATCAAACGATTGCGGTAAAAGTACGGGTTGCCGTCCAAATAAGGCTCTACGCCTGCTGCGTGGATCAGCCAATCGGGATGATCGCAGATCTCGTAGATAGACTCCTTGGGCAGGCTCTCTTCAGGAATGAATTTTTTGATCGATTCCGGCGAGGGGCAGCCATGATACCCGATCTCGGAGGCAAAATGGCATTCTGCATTGCCGTAGAAATCCCCCTTGAAATAGTCACGGGGGCCCCACAAATGATCCTCGGAGGGCATGCCGTATTTGTAAGCGGTCGGGTCGAGATAAGGGCTACTGGGCAGATACGGGCGCGTTGCGTCGTGATTGCGCAGCTCGCGCAGAATCGTGTCGCGCGTGAGCTTGTTAAAGTTAGGGTCAAGCATTGCAGTCGGATCATCATCCGTTCTGTGCGATTCCCAGTACGGCACGACGAAAATATCACATTCGTTATCCCCTGCCCACAAAACAAGCGAGGGATGGTTGCGTTTTTCTATCGCTATATGCTTGATCTCTTCTTTGACCAGCTTGCAAAGACGCTCGTCATCCGGATAATGACCACAGGCAAAACTGAAATCCTGCCAAATCATAATGCCGTGCTCGTCACAATAATCGTACAGTACGTCACTGGGATATACGTTGCCGCCCCAGCAGCGGATCATATTACAGCCTTGCTCATCTGCAAGTTTGATATTGCGCAGCGTGTAATCGTCGTGTCTGGACGGGAACGCATCGCAAGGTACCCAGTTCGTTCCCATGGCGAAAATGCGTTTCCCGTTGACAATAAAGCAAAAGTCACCGTTATCCCCCGAGCAGGATGTGCGCTTGAGGTGCAGCGTGCGTATACCGAAGCGGTATTTGACGCAATCGTATTCCACGCCATCTTTGACCAGCTTGATCTCCATGTCATACATATTCTGCTCGCCGTAGTTTTTCGGCCACCAAAGCTTGGGAGACAAAAATCCGAATTCGATCTTGCAGGATGCGCAGAAGGGTCTGTACTCGTGGTGGATCACGCTGTCGCCGCACTCACCGTGCAGAATGACGCGGAAATCGGAAATAAAGTCCTCGTCGGACTCAATACGCAGCGTGGTGCAAATATACGCATCATGCTCGTTTGCCCATCTTGTATAAGTAAACGGGTCAACAATACGGTTCTTAGGCTTATAGACGATTTCTACCGGTTTCCAAAGGCCGCCTGAAACCAAGCGCGGCATAATATCCCAACCAAACATTGAGCCCGCCTTGCGCAGTTGAATGCCATCCTGATTGTACTTCAAACCAAAGCACATGGCGGGAACTTCAAACTGCCTTGCGTAAATTGCCGAGGGCAGAATATGTACCAGAATGGTGTGTTTTCCATCTTCAATTCCATGCAAATCAAAGGTATGAGCATGGAACATGTTTTCCACAAAGCCGAGCAGCTTTCCATCTAAATAGATTTCTGCAGCAGTATCAATACCGCCGAAAACCAACTCTGTATCGTGATCTTGCTTGCTTTGATAGTTGAATTCTGTAAAATAGTAAAGATGGAGATTTTCCAAACGCTGCGCTTTGACCGGATTTTGCCCGAAGTACACGTCATCAAGAATACCCTCGCGCATAAAGTCCAACTCAAAGTTTCCCGGAACACTTGCCTTAATTGTGCGATACCCGCCCAAAGTAACGTCGTTTGGTACCTTTAAGGAAATACCTTTACTTTTTACATGGACGTTTTCGATCCACGTAAGGCTCCAATTTGAAATCGGTATGCGATGTTCCATAAAAATCTCCTTTCATCAGAAGCTGAACGTCAACTGGTCTGTTTCATTAATATTGTCAAGTACGCCGTTTCGGCGCAGGATATCGATGACTGCCTGCGAGAGCTTTGCACGGATCTTGAGATCCTCAACCGAGAAGAACGGCTCCTCTGCTCTTGCACGCACAATGTTCTCTGCAGCAGTCTCGCCAAGTCCGCCAAGCGAGGAGAACGGCAAGCGAATCTTTCCGTTTTCGGGCAGGAATTCGCGCCAATCCGACTTTTCAAGATCAACGGGCAAGAATCTGATGCCACGCGCATATGCCTCGTTGGCAAGCTGCAGTACGGGAATGCTGGCTTGCTCCTTGGGAGATGCATCAAAGCCTCTGTCTTCAATATCCTTAATGTGTGCAACAAGTGCTTTTTTACCCTTCATGATCAGCTCGCCGTCAAAGCCGTCGGACTGCACGGTAAACATTGCACAATAGAATGCAAGCGGAATGTGAACCTTATACCATCCAAGTCGGATAGCAGACATGTCGTATGCTGCTGCGTGTGCCTTGGGGAACATGTATTTGATACGTTTGCAAGACCAAATGTACCAATCGGGCACGCCTGCCTCCAGCATTTCCTGCTCATATTCGGGAGTAAGTCCCTTCCCTTTTCGCACCATTTCCATGATCTTGAAGGCGTGGTCCTTTTGCACGCCGTAATCAATGAGTGCCAGCATGATCGAGTCACGCGTACCGATAACCTCGGAAATAGTACACGTGCCGTTTTTGATCAGCTCCTGTGCGTTGTTGGTCCAAACGTCCGTACCGTGCGAGAGTCCCGAGATCTGCAACAAGTCAGAAAAGGTCTGCGGTTTACACTCCTGCAGCATCTTGATAACGAACTTGGTGCCAAGCTCGGGCAAACCAAGCGTACCGAGCGGACAGTTAATGTCCTCGGGTGAGATGCCAAGCGGCTTGGTGGACAAGAACAGCTCGTAAATCGAGCGGTCGTTCATGGGCACGTCAAGCACGCTGGTATCGGAATACTTTTCGAGATATTTGTACTTGGTAGGCATATCGTGACCAAGCTCGTCAAGCTTTAAGAGCGTATCATGAAGATATTCAAAGGTGAAATGCGTGGTGACGATATCGGATTTAACATCTTCAGCGGGATGCTGTACGGGACAGAAATCGTAAACCTCCATGGTCTTGGGCACTACGACGATACCGCCAGGGTGCTGGCCGGTATTTCGCTTGACGCCCACGCAGTTTGCAACCAATCTGTTTGCCTCTGCATTGGATACGCTGACGTTGCGCTCTTCAAAATACTTCATGACGTAGCCGTACGCGGTCTTATCGGCAAGTGTGCCGATCGTGCCTGCGCGGAACACGTTTTCCGCACCGAACAGTTCCTCGGTGTACTTGTGTACGCGACCTTGAACCTCACCCGAGAAGTTCAGGTCAATATCGGGCGATTTATCACCGTAGAATCCAAGGAAGGTTTCAAACGGGATGTCGTGTCCGTCGTAATTCAGCTTGGTGCCGCACTTGGGACAGTTGGCGTCGGGCAGGTCGAATCCCGAGCCGATCTTGTGCTTTTTAGCATATTCAAAGTCCGAGTATTGGCAGTTGGGACACCAATAATGCGCGGGCAGCGGGTTAACCTCGGAAATGCCTGCCATAGATGCAACTACGGATGAGCCTACCGAACCACGTGAGCCAACCAGATAGCCCTGCTGCTCACTGTACCAAACCAGCTTTTGTGCGATCATATACAGCACGGCAAAGCCGTTTTTGATAATCGATTCCAGTTCTCTTGCAAGACGTGAGGAAACGATTTCGGGCAACGGATCACCGTACATCTTCTTTGCCTTTTCCCAACAGATTCGCTGCAGGTCTTCCTCTGCTCCGTCCATGGTGGGCGTAAACGTACCCTTGGGGAACGGGCGGATATTGCTCTCGATCATGTCGTTGATCATGTTGGTATTGGTGACCACCACCTCGTACGCCTTGTCCTCACCAAGATACGAAAATTCTTCCAGCATCTCCTCGGTGGTTCTGTAATACAGGAATATATCGCGGTCACCATCCTTGAATTTCTGACCGCAAAGCAGAATCTTTCTGTAAATGCCATCCTCTTTGTTCAGAAAATGCGCGTCACAGGTTGCAACGACGGGTTTATTATATTGCTCACCGAGCGCAACGATGCGTCGATTCAGATCGCGCAGCCCCTCTTCATTAGCTACCTTGCCCTCGTCGATCAGGAACATGTTATTGGTGATGGGCTGGATCTCTAAATAATCGTAGAAGTTGACAAGCTCTTCAAGCTCTGCTTCACTCTTGTTTTCAAGAATTGCCGTAAAGACTTCACCTGCTTCGCATGCAGAGCCAATAATCAAGCCCTCGCGGTGCTTTTCAAGCTGCGTCTTGGGGATACGCGGGCTTCTGCGGTAATATTGCAGGTTACTCATTGAAACCAGCTTATAAAGGTTTTTCAAGCCGGTCGCGTTCTTGACAAGTAATATCTGGTGATAAGGCTTTAACTTGAGCGGGTCAGAGCTGACTGTCATTTCATGACAAAGCTGCTCAAAGGACATGATTTCAGCGGACTTCATCTGCTCACACATCTTGAAATAGATATTTGCCAGCATTTCCGCATCATCGCTTGCACGGTGATGGTTAAAGTCGCCTAAATTATAATGTTCTGCAAGCAGATTCAGCTTATGCTTGTTCAGCGAAGGATTGAGAAAACGAGAAAGCGCAACGGTATCGAGATACGGATTGCGCAGCTCCATACCGCACTCCTGCGCAAAATGGCGGATAAAACCAATATCAAAGCTTGCGTTATGCGCGATCAACAGCTTAGCCGGCTTTCCCTGCTCGTCGCCTATGAAGTCAAAAAACGCTTCTAAGGCTTCTTTTACCTTGGGTGCATCCTTGACCATGTCATCGGTGATACCCGTTAATTTGACGATTTCTTCGGGGATAGGCACCTCTGGATCAACAAAGGTATTAAAGGAATCGAGAACCTCACCCTGCTTGATACGCACGGCACCGATCTCGGTGATCTTGCAGGTCTTTGCGGAAAGACCCGTGGTCTCGATATCGAATACGATACATTCATCGTAAGGCGTATATGCACACTGACCCGTGACAGCACCGGCAGTATCGTTGACGAAATAAGCCTCCATGCCGTATATGACCTTCTGACCGATCTTTTCGGCAGTCAGCATAGCGTCCTGATAGCCTTGGACGTTGCCATGGTCGGTGATTGCTACGGCAGGGTGTCCCCACTTGTTTGCCTGCTTGACGGCAACAGACGGAGGGATCATAGCATCCATGGTGGACATCTGCGTATGAAGATGCAGCTCAACACGCTTAACGGGAGCGTTGTCCTTACGCGCAATCTTTTTGATCTTTGCAATTTCATTGGGATAGAACAGACAGTCAGGACCTTCCGTACGGCTGCCGTCCTTGTTTTTCTTGGTTTCGTACTTGGCATACCCCTTCATAGCAACGACCGCACCGTTCGAAATGACCTTGCACATCTCGTCGGATTGCTCGGGCTCAACGTTGAACAGTTTGATTTCAATCGAGGAGTTGCCGTCGGTAATGCAGTAGTTGAGATTGAATTTTTCTCCCGTACGGTTACGCTCTTTGTTAAAGGCGTAGATCTCGCCAAGAATCACTGCGTTGCGCACCGGCTTGTCCAGCGCGGCAATAGGCGTGGGTTTGATCTCAAATGCATCTCCGATCACGTATTCCACGGCGGAAATATCATATGAGGTATGTCCGATTGTGCAGATGCCGTCAATAATGATGGGGGTAGGATCTTCGTCGTATACCGAGCGGATACGCGGCAGAGCGGGCTGTTCAATTCCTTGCGGTTCTGGTACTTTTGAGGAGAATCCACCCTGTGCTTTGGCTAGATCGTACTCCTTGGCAGCCTTTGCTAAACGCTTATCAAGCTCATCAAGCTGTCGTTGCAGTATTTCACTGCGTTCACTCTCGTGAAAATCCTCGGAATGCACGATCTTGACCTTGATATGAATGCCGAATTCCGAGAATAAAATATTCTCCATGATCTGCGGAGTGCGTGCATCCTCCATAAGCAAAATGCCCGCGTCAATCACGGGCAGTTCTACTGTGAGCACCCCTTGATCAAGCTTGTACTTATATCTGTGGAAAAAACCTCTTGCAACGATGCCGACCTCTTCGGTCTCCATGAGTAGCTGCGGCACGTAATCGGCGCTGAACAGCTCTGCCTGGTATTTTGGCAGCAGCTTGACGCGATTGAGATCATATGCCTTGCGGATTTCCTCTTGAATGCGGTAAAGCTCTGCCTTATCCACAAGCTGCGGAAAATGCAGCGTGGCTTCAATGATCTTCAAATCCTTATCTGCCATCAGCTTGATATCTGTGACGGTCAAAAGCAATTTTTCCGTATATGTATCGGGGTGATATTTATGAAATATCTCAAGAAACGTCTTTTTCATGTCAGACTCCGTGTTTTAAACTTTATATTTCTCGATGAATTATTTTTCTCTTAACTGTTATTTCGCATCTGTTTGATCTTTTCGATCAAAACCTTTATAACTTCTTCTTCTTTGATTTTTGCAATGATTTCGCCGTGCGAGATCAAAAGAGCTTCGCCCTTCCCGCCTGCAATGCCGATGTCAGCCTCTCTGGCCTCTCCGGGGCCGTTGACAACGCATCCCATGAGTGCAACGCGGATGGGATAATCAAGCAGTCCTTCGCGTTCCGCGGCTTCTCTGAATTGGCATTCAAGGCTGATCAGATCGATCTTGGTACGTCCGCAGGTAGGACAGCTGACGATATTCATGCCACATTGTCCTTTGATCTCAAGAGCATTGAGGATAGCCCGAGCAGCAGCAACTTCTTTGACAGGATCGGCAGTTAAGGATACTCGCATGGTATCTCCAATGCCGTCGCACAGCAAGGCACCGATACCTGCAGCACTTTTTATCATGCCGTATTGTTCGCTTCCCGCCTCCGTAACACCGATGTGTATAGGGTAGTTACACCGTTCGGCAACCAAACGGTTCGCCTTGATCATTTGTTCAACCGAAGAACCCTTGATGGAAATCACGATATCCTCAAAGTCAAATTTTTCAAGTAATGAGACGTGATACATGGCGGATTCGCAAAGTGCATCCGGCGTCGGAGAGCCGTGCTTAGCAAGAATATGCTTTTCAAGAGAGCCACCGTTCACGCCGATTCGGATCGGGATGCCGCCCTTTTTACATGCATCCACGACAGATTTGACGCGATCCTCATCACCGATATTACCGGGATTGATGCGGATCTTGTCTACGCCTCGCTCAGCGCAAGCAAGTGCGGCTTTATAGTCAAAGTGAATATCTGCGACGATCGGCACGCGAATACCTGCCTGCTTGATAGCCGTTATGGTTTCTGCACTTTCTGCATCCGGCACGGTAATACGCACGATCTCGCATCCCGCTTGTTCTAAACTGCGCACCTGGTTGATCGTTGCGGTTATATCTTTGGTATCGGTGTTTGTCATGGATTGAACGGAAATAGGTGCATTCCCACCAATCATGACGCTGCCTACCTTTACTGATCGCGTTTTTCTTCTGATGTTTTGGTAATCTATCATGAGAATAATCCTATAATATCTTTTACTGAAATTAGTGCCATCAGTCCAAACAGAATGATGATACCGATGAAATGCACGTAGCCTTCAAGGTTTCTGTTGATCGGCTTGCCTCTGAACAGCTCGATGATCAGGAATAACAGTCTGCCGCCATCAAGTGCGGGTACGGGTAAAAGATTGAATACGCCAAGGTTGATGGTAATGACGGCAATAAGATACAGCAACGTTGCGCCACCTGCCTGTGCCGCCTGACCGATCACCTCCGTTGTACCAACGGGGCCGGAAACGGCATCCGCTCCGTATCTGCCGGTCAGCAAATCGAAAAGCGAATCGTAAACCATTTTCACGGTAGAGGTTGCGCGGTTAACGGAATACAGACTGAGATTGAAAATATTCGGAGCTTTACCGTACACCTTGAAATCGTAAGAGCCAAATACGACTCCGCTCTCTTCTGTAGTTGGGAATTTAACGTCTTTTAAGAAAACGAACTTGTCACCCCTGACAACGACCATGTCGACCGGCTCACACGCGCTGTTGGTGATCTCATAGATCAGATCATAGCCTGTAAACACGGGAAAACCGTTGACAGTCATTACGCGGTCACCTACCATTAAGCCGTGCTCACCGGCTTGGTTAGAGGTGGCATTTTCATCAAATTGGGCAATCACGTTTGTGGGAAGTAATGCGCCTTCGGTGCCGACCACGGTTGAAGTGGTTAAGATAAACATGGCAATAAAGCCAAGCAGAATGTTCATGCCTGCTCCGGCTACAATAATCAGTATTCTTTGCCATACGTTCTTGTTACAGAAGGCGTTAGGATTTTCGGAATCACCGTCCTCACCGTCCATACTGACGTATCCACCGATCAAAAACAGTCTGATCGAATAACGAATACCGCTCTTTTTGGACACGCGTGAAAAGATCTGCGGTCCCATACCGAGCGCAAATTCGCGCACGGTAACACCGCACAGTCTGGCGGTCAGATAATGTCCGAATTCATGAATGAGAATCAAAGTACCGAAAATACCTACTGCAAGCAGAATATAGACGGCAGTTTTGATCGCGGGAATTGCAAAAAGGGTTTCCAAATGAAGTTCTCCTTCGAAATAATTACTGTTTTTCCAAATAACGCTTAGCAAGTATGCGGGATTCGCGGTCGCACGCGAGAATCTCGTCCATGGTGTGCATATTTGCCGCGTATTGCATGTCGGCTACTACCTGCTCTAAGGTATCCATGATACCACAGAAAGAAAGCCGCTCATGTAAAAAGGCAGCTACGCATATTTCATTAGCGGCATTCAGTACGGCAGGCAGGGCTCCGCCCTTGTTAATACAATCAAATGCAAGCCGTAAGGGACTAAAGGTCTGTAAATCGGGCTTGTCAAACGTCAGCTTACCGACCGAGAACCAATCCAGCTGCGGAATAGAAGCTTCTATACGAATCGGGTGCGTCAAAGCATACTGTACGCATGAACGCATGTCGGGAACGGAAAGCTGCGCTATGACGTTATTATCAATATATTCAACTGCAGAGTGAATTATACTTTCGCGGTGCACAGTAACCTCTACTTGGTTCGGTGCAACGTCAAAAAGATGCACGGCTTCGATCACTTCAAAGCCTTTGTTCATCATAGTAGCACTGTCAACAGTGATTTTTGCACCCATGTTCCAAGTGGGATGCGCAAGCGTGTGTTGCTTGGTAACGCCTTCAAGCTGCTCTCGCGTATAACCGTAGAACGGTCCGCCCGAAGCGGTCAGCATAATGCGCTTGATCTCTTTTGCCTTTCCGGCACGCAAGCATTGATAGATGGCGCAATGCTCACTGTCAACAGGCAGAATGTCAATTCCCTGTTTTTTTGCCAAAGGCATCACGATTTCGCCTGCTACCACAAGAGATTCTTTGTTGGCAAGGGCAAGCTGCTTCCCTGCCTGCAAGGTAGCTACCGTAGGCGCAAGTCCTGCTTGACCGAGAATGGAGTTTACCACTACCTGACGGTCTTGTTCGGTGCCTGTCTCTGCGATCATATCGCAAACGCCCTGTGCACCGCCGTACACCTTGACAGGCAGATCGGCTATGCGGACTGCAAGATCCTGCGCGCTTTTTTCATCAGCCATAGCGCACGCTTTGGGAGAAAGCTTGCGCACCATTTCTTCGGTTTCAACTACGCTTGTATTGGCACTGAGTGCATCGACCTTAACGTTATGCATGAGCGCAACGTCTGCGGCTTGCTTGCCAACAGATCCGGTTGCGCCCAAAATGATCATAGACGGGTATAAATTGCTCATGCGAAAACGTCAACGAAGATCTCTGCCGCAGCAAGAACGATAGCGACGGCGAGAACAGAGTCAAATCTGTCTAAAGCACCGCCGTGACCGGGCATGATCTTTCCATAGTCTTTGATGTTATATTCTCTTTTAATCACAGACATTGCAAGATCACCGATCTGGCCAACGATTGACAGCAATACGCCCAGTGCAGCCAAAATGGCATAGTTGCACTGTACGCCCCAGACGCGAGAGCAAACATACGCATAACCGAGAATGATCAAGGTGCAGCAAATAATGCCGGCAACGCTTCCCTCGATTGTTTTCTTGGGGCTGACATCGGGAATCAGCTTGTGCTTACCGAATGCCTTGCCAAAGAAATACGCGAAGGTATCGGTTACCCACGGTGCGGCAAACATCATGATAAGCAAAAACTGTCCTTTATCGCTGGAATCTCTGACATACACGATAGACGTGAAAGCAGCGATAATGTACATGGCTGTCATGTAGGCGGATGCAGTTTGGGAAGTCGGCAGCTTTCTGTGAGAGAAAACGCTTGCAGTTAACATAATCAATGCAAGTACCCCGATGCATGCCGCGTAGCAAGCGAGCATGAGCTTCCTATCCTGCATGTATCGCATTGCAAAGGGTGCAAATGCGGCAACAAAATAAAACGGAATACTGATCCAAAGATTGCGCTTGACCTTTAAGCAACCAAACATTTCATAAAGACTGATAATTGCGACGATTGCTGCCGCCAAAGGCAGCAGAAAAGAATCGGAAAACCAAAGTATGGGTAACAGAATCAGCAATGCTACAATTGCTGATATAATTCTGACTATCATAATTACCTCTCAAAAGTTAAATACCGCCAAAGCGTCTGGATCTTTTGTTGAAAGCCTCTATCGCCAAATCGACGTCTTCAGGCTTCATATCGGGCCAAAGCTTTTCGGTTGCATAAAATTCGGAATATGCGGCTTGCCACAAAAGAAAATTGGAAAGTCGCATTTCACCGCCCGTTCTGACGATCAGATCGGGATCCGGTATATCAGCGGTGTACAAATTATCAATGATATCCTGCTCTGTGATTTGTTGCTTGCCTTGCTTGATCAAGGCGTTGCAAGCATGAACGATCTCATGGCGTCCGCCGTAATTAAATGCAACGCAAAGCTTGCAGGGCTTACCTGCAGACAACTTTTCCACGTTGGCAATTTTATCTTGAAGCGTCTTCGGAAATACGGAGAGATCGCCGATCATATGCAGCTCAACGGACATCGACGCTGCTTTTTTTGCAAAATCATCGAGATATTGCTCAACAAGCTTCATCAGTGCGTCGACCTCATCTTGAGGGCGCTTCCAGTTTTCGGTGGAGAATGCATATACGGTGACAGCTTCCAAACCGATTTTTGCACAGTAATCTGCAATAGATTCGAAAGTTTTGACGCCCTGCTTGTGACCGTAAGTGCGCGGCATTCCGCGCTTTTTTGCCCATCTGCCGTTACCGTCCATAATAAATGCGATATGGCGCAGGTTTTGGTCAACGCGTAAAGGCGTTTTTGTATTTTTGTCAATCATAATTAACCTTATCCAACAAAAGGCGGGTCAGCTGACCCGCCGTATTGTTATACTGCCATGATATCGGCAATCTTCTTATCGGTGATCACGTCGATCTGCTTGATGTACTTATCGGTCAGATCCTGAACCTTCTTCTTTGCGTTCTCCTCGTCATCCTCGGTCAGAACTCCGTCCTTTTTGAGCTGCTTGATCTCATCATTTGCATTCTTACGGATCATACGAGCGGAAACCTTAGCATCTTCGCCCATTTTGGAGATCTGCTTGGAAAGTTCCTTTCTGCGATCCTGGGTCAGCTGCGGGAATACAAGACGGATAGCCTGGCCGTCATTGTTAGGAGTGATGCCAATATCGGAAGCGAGAATCGCCTTTTCGATTGCCTTCAGGGTGGACTTATCGTAAGGCATGATGGTCAGCGTTCTTGCATCGCTGACGCGAATATCTGCCATGGTGTTCAGAGGTGTGGGAGAGCCGTAGTATTCAAAAGTGACTCTGGAAAGCAGCTTGGGATTTGCCTGGCTGGCGCGAATGTTCTCAAGATTGTTTTCGTATGCAACGTTGTTCTTCTGAAGCTTTGCTTCTAATTCTTTGGTATTGTAACCCATAATGTGTTTCCTTTCTTTTATGTAAGTAATTAATATTTTTTAATTATGCATTTTGGTTCCGATCTGCTCGCCCATCACAACTCTATAGATGTTTTCGGGATCGCTCAGAGCAAATCCGTAAGTGGTAATGTTGTTTTCTTTGCAGAAGCTGACGGCAGTCATGTCAAACGCTTTGAGACCTTTATCAAGAATTTCTGCATATGTGATATCATAAATAGGCTTAGCGTTGGGATCCTTTTTGGGATCGGCTGTGTAGAGATAATCCACGTTCTTTGCCATAAGCACTGCGTCCGCCTCGATTTCCGCAGCGCGAACGACAGCGGGGGTGTCGGTTGAGAAGTAGGGCCAACCAAGTCCGCAACCAAATACAACCACCTTGCCTTCATTTAACGCACGATCTGCGTGTCTTGCGGTATAATACTCTGCATATGCATGCATTTCCACCGAGGTCATGACCACGGTATCGATACCGCTTTTGATGAACGTGTCTTGAATAGCAATGGCATTGATCGTGGTAGCAAGCATGCCCATCTGGTCTGCTCTGGAATGATTCATTCCACCACCGGCACGGCCGCGCCAAATATTGCCTGCACCAACGATAACGGCAACCTGGACACCTTGTGCCTGGCACTTTTTGATAACTTCTGCGACCTGTTCGATCTTATTGAAATCCAGAATACCGTCCCCTGCCTGCGCGGGAGCAAGCGCTTCACCGGAAAGCTTGAGAACGATTCTGCGATATTCGGGTTTAGAAGACATATGTGATCACCTCAAAATAGATATATTATTATACAGAATATATTGTACTACATTTTTGAGAATTTGTAAACAGGTATTTGTAAATTAATTGCAGAAAAGATAAAAAACAAGAGCACGGTTTGCACCGTGCTCTTATTTTGGAGTACCAATATTACTTGTTGGTCAGCTTAGCGATCTCGTCAGCGAAGTTCTCTTCTCTCTTCTGGATGCCTTCGCCCTTTTCGTAACGCCAGAATGCCTTAACGGCGATAGAGCCGCCCAGCTCCTTAGCGGTAGCAGCGATATACTGGCCAACGGTCATGTCGTCGTCCTTGATGTAGCCCATGTCAACCAGGCAGTTGTTGTCGTAGAACTTGGAAATTCTACCCTCAACCATCTTAGCCTTGATTGCTTCGGGCTTCTTAGCCATTGCAGGATCGTTGGAGATCTGAGCCATGAGAATTTCCTTCTCGGACTCGATAACGGATGCGGGAACGTGGTGTCTGTCAAGGTAAGGAGTTACGTATGCACCGATCTGCAGAGAAATGTTTCTTGCAAACTCAGCAAAGCCTTCCTTGTCAGCGCAATCGGTGTCGAACAGGGTTACAACGCCGATAGAGCCCATACCGTGAACGTAGGTGCTGGTAACACCGTCGATAACCATGAAGCGGCGGATGCTCAGCTTCTCACCGATAACGAAGATCTGCTCCTTGAGCTTAGCCTCAACGGTGCAGCTGCCATCAACGTAGTCGGATGCCATCAGAGCGTCAACGTCTGCGGGCTTGTTAGCAACGATGGTCTTGAGCAGGTTCTTAACGAATTCCTGGAAAGAAGCATTCTTTGCAACGAAGTCGGTCTCAGAGTTAACCTCGATCATAGCGGTGGTGTTGCCCTCGGTATAAACGTCAACGATACCGTCAGCAGCAATTCTGGTAGCCATCTTGCTCTCTGCCTTGAGCTCGCCCTTTTCGCGGAGGATCTTGATAGCGGCATCAATGTCGCCGTCAGCTTCTACGAGTGCCTTCTTGCACTCCATCATACCGATACCGGTCTTAGCGCGCAGTGTTGCAACGTCTTTTGCAGTAATGTTAGCCATTTTTAATTCTCCTTAATTTTTGATCGGGATTACTCAGCAGCCTCTTCGGTCTCAGCCTCTGCCTTAACCTCTACTGCCTCGGTCAGCTGCTCGCCCTGTCTGCCTTCGATGATACCGTCAGCGATTACGGAAGAGATCAGCTTGATAGCGCGGATAGCGTCGTCATTGCCGGGGATAACGTAGTCAGCGTCGTCGGGATCGCAGTTGGTGTCAACGATAGCGATAACCGGGATACCCAGCTTCTTAGCCTCGAGAACTGCGTTTCTTTCCTTGCGGGGGTCAACGATGAACACTGCATCAGGCAGTCTGTCCATGGTCTTGATACCGCCGTAGGACTTCTCCAGGTCGAAGATTTCCTTCTGCTTTGCAGCAACTTCCTTCTTGGGAAGCATGTCGAAAGTGCCGTCTTCCTGCATCTTGGTCAGGCTGTTCAGACGATTGATGGAGCTCTTGATGGTCTTGAAGTTGGTCATCATACCGCCGGGCCATCTTACGTTTACATAGTACATGCCGCATCTGGTAGCTTCTTCCTTGATAGCTTCAGCTGCCTGCTTCTTAGTACCAACGAACAGCATGGTGCCGCCGTTTGCAGAGAGCTCGCGAACGAAATCGTAAGCTTCCTCAAACTTCTTAACGGTCTTCTGCAGGTCGATGATGTAGATGCCGTTTCTTTCGGTGAAGATGTATTCCTGCATTTTGGGGTTCCATCTTCTGGTGTGGTGTCCAAAGTGTACACCTGCTTCCAAGAGCTGCTTGATTGTGATGATAGACATTTTAGTCCTCCTTCGGTTTTTCCACCACAGAGTCGTTCGGTACGCATCAATTTCAGGGCTTTTATTGCCGCATGAAACACCGGTAGTACCCTGCCTTCCCTGTGTGTGTATTTTATTATTATCATGTTGGTTTCCCAACACAACGGCAGATATTATACCATAACTTGTATGGATGTGCAATAGGTAAAATCAATGTTTACAAATAGTTTACAATTAATTTCCGAACAAATTTCGCTTGAGCTTCCTTTTGGGGACCGTGCAGTGAGAAAACTCTTCTGCATTCAATCTCACCAGAACAGCATCTTCTCCGATGCATTCGATCTTGCACCATGGGATTATCGTTTCCGTTGCCTTTCCGAGTCCAAGCACGCTTCCGCGCCCGGGTATTACGATAGAAATCACTGTACGGTCATTTGTGTTTATCTCAATATCGCAAATGCGTCCCAGCTTTTCGCCGGTACACAGATTGATTACTTCCTTGCCGGACAGCTCAAGAAAACTGCAGCATTTGTTCAATATAATCACTCCCCTTTCCATTCATCATACGTGAAATTGCAGAGGAATATCAATTATTTATGCAGATTAAGTCCGCGCAGCGTTAAAATTTTGTAAGTGATATAGTATATAATCGGTGCTGTGACAGACATTGCGACAGATACGACGGACTGATGATTGCATCCTGTCAAAGTGCCAAGCGTCGGTACAAACATGCAAGCACAAAGCAAAAGCACGAACAAAACTGCAGATATGACCACGGACAAAGACGGGGACTTGCGATTGCTGGCGGTATATTCGTGAAGTGTGACAGCAAATGCGGTGCCCTGCAGCAAATACGTTGAAATAAATCCAACGCTCAGGCTCTGGGGCAGATCAACGATTCCGAGGATCTGCAGAAGCGCAAAGCTCAACCAAACCAATAAAGCACTGACGCAAGCGCTCACTACATTGGCTACGTTATACGTGATAGGTTTTTCAAGTCTCCTCATAATGGAATAAGAGGGCGAAACAGCGTTTTGAGCAGGCTTTGCAAACCCAAAAAGCATGATAGCGGCTGCATCCAGGATCAATCCGCCGACCAGAAGAGACACAGCAGAAAGCATCTGCATTCCAAACATGGCAGGAACGATCAGCAATACAGCACGGAAGAACTGTACGGTGATCAGATAGGTGACGGCATTGGCAAGATTGTAATTGATCGCCAACGCGTGTTTTTTACCGGTGAGAATTCCGTGTAAGCCGCCGCCCTGATCATTTGCTCGTCTTAAAACGACTCCCGAGTTGCGTCGCATATTCTGAGAAGCGCGTGCGCTGAAGTCTCTGCCGTCCACGGGCAATTTATCGTAATACGATTCTGCAACCTTGGCAGAACGGTACTCAATTGCATCGCAAGTGATGGTCAGGTCAGCCATGGAGTGTATTTCGTACAAGCTGTTGTTTACGCAATAAGATGCGACGTGGCTTCCTCTTTCCTTGAGCTTTACGATCAAGTCTTTGATTTGTGTTTCTGAGAAGCCGAGATATGCACGGTAACTTCCGTAAGCAACGTGCAGATCAAGACCTTGATCATCTGCCGACTGTGCCGTCAACACGTCTGTGGATTGATCTCTGACAAGCGCGCTGTCCATAAGTATTTTCAGATTTTCAGCCGTATCCGGCATAAATACCGAAATACGTACGCCGCTGTCAATCAGTTGTTGACAGCAATCCGAAAACTGAAATCCCGGTTTATGCGAAAATGCAAGGACACCTATGCATACGACAGATAGCCCCTTTTGATTGGCGATGAGCAAAATGCGATATCCGGATTCACGGTAGATACGGCAAAGCGTGCGGAGCGCGATATGCTCGCTGTCATCCAACTCCTTTTGACCTTGCGTGGTTGCAACGTGCGTGCAGCGCAAGAGTAATTGCTCGTCCTGAGAAAGCATCACGTTATAATCACCGCTGGTCAGCTTATTGTGAACCGTAAATACCTGTTCCTCACAGGATACGTAAGATGCGGTGCGGATCAGGTCGATTGCTTCGGTATCGGTCACAACGTGTTTGATCAAAGAATCGATCGGTGCGGTAAGTCCCGCGTCAAACGCATCACGATTGGAGGAATCGATTGGGCGGGTTGCCGTACGGTAAAGATAGAGATCGGTCGCAAGACGCTCCACGTTGGTATTCCTGAGTTCTTGCGTGTTATAAATGTTTCCGCAAGCATACACCGATTCCAAATGATATTTGCCGTCACTGATCGCCGAGGAATCCAACAGAAACAGATCCGTCATTTCACACAGCTTGTCCGACGCTTCGTTGCTTTTAATGATTGCCACGGCAGAGGTTTCCTGCTGTGATGCAGCAGAGTTGATACCGGTGGCATGAACAATGCCCGCAAGTGATACAAGGTGTTCTGCAATGGCAGAAGCGCAAAGTGCAAGTGCGGTCAAAAAGCTCTCCGAGAAAGTCATGGATTGACGCATCGTGACAGTCAGCAGAACGGTCAGCGGTACAAGTAAGATCGCTTGAACGGTTGCAAAACGCGTAAAATACCGCTTTATAAAGGCAATGCTTTGTGGTTCGGTGATCTGATTGGTGCCGGGTACCGTGCCGTTGGAAGCCCCTATATAGGTGTGACTTCCCGTTTCAACCGCAATACCTCTTGCAAATCCCTGCTCTATCACCGAGCCGGCATACACGATATTGCGGCAATCCGGATGAAATACTTCCTGACCGGGCTGATACATAAAATCACCGGATTTTTCTGCAGAGACAAAATCAAACTTTTGGCTCAGATCGGGTTTGAGCACGTATTGCGATACGCGCAGCCTGCTTCCCTTTTCCAGCTTGATATCAGCGGGGCAAACGTCACCTTCACCCAAAATAACCACATCGCCCGGCAGGACGTTACGTGCATCTGTCGTATACAATTTCCCGCTTCGCACGACCTTGATCATCGGATTGGAATAAAGCTGTAGTTTTTTCCATATATTGCGTGCTTGTGTGTTTGCAATGGCGCACAGCAGCGTATTCATCAGCAAAATCGCAACCATAACGCCGCCCAATGCATATTGCTTTTCAAAAAAGCAAGTGATCAGGGCAACGAAAAGCGTCAGCAACGTAATGGGATTGAGCATCAGCTTTCCAAGATCCTTATAAAGAGGACGCCCCGAAGGAATAAATAAGGGATGCATTGCTTCAGGTTGACGAATATTGAGCTTTTTTGCACGTGCTGCAGCCTGCTTTTTTGAAAGACCCTTTACAGAATTCGTTTCAAGTATTTCGCAGATTTGTTCCGTTTCCATGGTATGCCATGCATGCCTGTTTGACATAGTATTATTCCCTCCCTTCGGTGCAGGTTGCGTATGAATGCTGTGTTATCTGCAGCTGACCTTGATCTTCCCGTCGTGTACGGAAACGGTGGCTGCCGTGTAGTTGTTAAGATAATCGGACACGATGCATTCCGCCAACGCGTCTTCTACGTGCTTTTGAATATAACGGCGCATATTGCGTGCTCCGTACTTTTGCGAGAAAGACTCCTTGGCAATCAGAGACGCAGCTGCCTGCGTCCATTCAAGGCTAAATCCTCTCTCATTCAAAACACTTGCAAGCTGGCCCATCATAATGTCTGCGATCTTGACAAAATCGGATTCGCTTAAGTGTTTGAACGTAATGACTTCGTCAACGCGGTTAATAAACTCGGGACGCAAGAACTCTGCGAGTGCTTTTTCCGTGTTGGATTGTGCCCCGCTTTGCGTATCTGCAGAAAATCCCATGATCGAAGAAGAACGATTGGATCCTGCGTTGGTGGTCATTATAATGACCGTATTTTCAAAGTTGACCGTTTTTCCGTGTGCGTCCGTAATTCTGCCGTCATCCAGAATCTGCAACAGAATATTCAGCACGTCGGGATGCGCCTTTTCAATTTCATCAAACAAGACAACCGAATAAGGTCTGCGACGGATCTTTTCGGTCAGCTGTCCTGCGTCATCGTAACCGACGTATCCGGGAGGCGAGCCGATGATGCGCGAAACCGAATGCTTTTCCATAAACTCGGACATATCCAGACGGATCAGTGTTTCGGGCGATTGGAACAGATCTTCTGCCAGGGTCTTTACCAGTTCTGTTTTACCAACACCGGTAGGTCCTGCGAAAATAAAGGATACGGGCTTGCGCTTGTAAGAAATGCCTGCACGGTTGCGCTTAATGGCACGTGCTACGGCTTCTACAGCATGATCCTGCCCGATGATCTTTTGCAGCAGTCTTGCCTTGAGGTTATCAATGCGTTCGTATTCGTTGCGTTTGATGGTGGTTGCGGGAATACCCGTCCATATTTCGATCACTTCCGCAAGTTGATCGGGCGTCAGAACGACCTTTTTGCAATCCTCTTCCAATGTCGCGAGCTTTTCGGCAAGCTGCATTTCCGTTGCTTTGATCTTGGCGATCTTTTCATAACGAAGCTGCTCGTTCTGTTCCTGATCCGCAGGAGCACTTTCCAACTCTTCACGTTGATCCTTGAGGGTAAGCAGCTTGTCGCGTATCTCATGAGATTCATTGAGCGGTGCACTTGACAAAGAAAGCGCACTTGCAGCTTCGTCAAGCAAGTCTATCGCCTTATCGGGCAAATAACGGTCGGTAATATATCTCTCCGAGAATACAACTGCGCGCCTGAGCACGTCCTCGGGAATGGTGATATTGTGATACTCCTCGTAGTAGTGCTTGATGCCGCTGAGCATTTCAACAGATTCCTCAATGGAGGGTTCGTTGACGGTTACGGGCTGGAAGCGACGCTCCAGTGCGGTGTCCTTTTCAATATGCTTGCGGTATTCCGTCAAAGTTGTTGCGCCGATGACCTGTACCTCGCCACGAGACAGTGCCGGTTTGAGGATGTTTGCGGCATTAATGCTTCCCTCTCCACCGCCTGCGCCAACGATGTTATGCACTTCGTCAATCACCAAAATAACGTTGCCCGCTTGCTTTACCTCGGTCAGAAGTCCGAGAATTCTCTGCTCAAACTGACCGCGGAACTGCGTGCCCGCAACAAGTGCCGTCAGATCGACTTGATAAAGCTCTTTGTTCTTGAGCTTATACGGAACGTTTCCGGCGGCAATGCGCAGCGCAAGCGCCTCGGCGATAGCCGTTTTGCCAACACCGGGTTCTCCGATCAGGCAGGGATTGTTCTTCTGTCTTCTGCAGAGAATCTGGATAACGCGCGCAAGCTCGTTGCTTCTGCCTACGATACGATCAAGTCTCCCTTGGCGTGCATGCTCTGTCAAATGTCTGCAATAGGTGTTAAGAAATTTATATTCGGATGCTTTCGTTTTTTCATCCTTCTTTGCTTTCTTCTTGTTTTTCTTATCGGACGCAGGCTCCGACGGAAGCGAGGTCTGCGCGTCAGCATCGTCTTCACCATCGCCAAACAGCTTCGGCAGATCTATTGCAGGAGCACCGCCGTCTTCATTGTCATCCATCTCGGAAGGCAGCTGACTGTTTTGAAACATATTGTTGAGCTCATTTTCCATATCCTCGAGCTGATCAGCAGAGATTCCAAGCTGACCGGAAAGGTCGCCAAGCATATTCTCCATGGGAATTCCCATCTCCTTGGCGCATTTTATACAAAGGCCCTTGCTGACCTTTTTTTCATTTTCATATTTGGTAACAAAGATGACTGCCACACGTTTATGGCAATTGGAACACATGACCATTTATAAATAGCCTCCTTAAACAGGTGTAATATGCGTCTGGAATCAATTGAACTGATAATAGATCGCACTTTGCCCCCCACAAAGAAGCACTTCATTTTCTTTGGGGATCAAAATCGATTTGCCTTGTGTTGAGCATTTGATAAAATCGTACGATAAAGTTTGGGGCTGTATGCGCGCGATTCCGTTTTCGGTCAAAAGGTAGACGTAGTCTTCATAGACCGAAAGCTGAGAAATATTTGCCGTAAATACCTGATCTGCAATCAGGGCACCGTTTTTATTTGCTATGATCATTCGATACGTATCGTTTACAGGATTGATCGAAAAGATAAGCGCGGCGTATTCCGAACCGGTATCCGCGTATGCAAGATTGAGGCCTACATAGGGAATGGTACAAAAAGCAGTCCCGTCGTCTACGGAAATGATATAGGTTGCAACGTCTCCGACAAGAAGCAGGCGATGCTGGTCAATAAATTCAATACGGTATGCAAATAATCCTTCAAAAGGCAGTTCAACGCTTGTTTCTGACTGTCCGGGTACGGCAATGACGAGCGTTGTGCGATATTCGCCGTTGTGCATATCCGCCGTCGTAAACGCAACGCGATTCCCTGCCTGATTGATTGCTGTGCAGGTCACCATTTCCGTACGGTTATAACGATTGATCAATTCAAATCTGTTGTTATACAGGCTGACGACACCGGGATGATCGTAGCTTTTGCTGACGATGGTATAGTATCCTGCATCAGACATTGCGCCTGCAAAGATCGGATAGTCGCTCTCTTCATGATGGACGCAGACAAAGGAGTTGTATACCGAATATCTCTTTTCTCCGATATCGTACATTAACAGATAGCGATCCGAGCCATGCAATACGGGTCTTAAATAGTCGGGAGACATATTGAGCGTTTCCCTGCCGGTAGCAGTAAAAAGCTGAAGTCCCGAGTCACCGCCAACTGCAAGTCCGCCGCGATATAACGCAAATGCTTGGTTTTGAACCGAGGTTTCATAGTTGATAACGTTGCCCGTTCCGGAAAGCAGATCGGATGCTGCTCCGATATCCTTTGCAAGATAATAGAAATTTTCATAAGTGAAGAGGTCTAAATTGCAAGTCATGGACACGCAAACAAAGACCAAAAGTGCTGCTAAGAAAACCCAAAACAGCGTGTGGTAGATATTGGAAACGTTATCATAATACGCGTTGCGAGGATTTTGCAGATTGATCTGCTCCTTTGCAACGATAGTATTTGACGCAGATTTGCGTCCGAAATTCAATTTTTTCATAGCGTCTCCTCCGGGATGCTTTCGTATACTACCGCATTCAAATAAAGTCCGTGAGCGGGGGCGGTCATGCCCGCAGCTGCACGATCCTTTGCGTCAATCACTTCGGGGATCTTATCAAACGGAATCTTATCTTCCGCAACTGCGATCAGCGTTCCCATCATAATACGGACCATATTGTATAAAAATCCGTCAGCCGCAACGCGAAATTCAATCACGTCACCGATCCGCTGCACTTCTGCGTGCATAACCGTGCGCACGGCATGAGCCACGGTCGCTCCCTGCGCCATAAACGAGGTAAAATCGTGGGTGCCGCAATAATATTGAGCAGCCTTTTTCATATTGGCGAGTGCTTGCTCGTCAATTCTTTTGGGATAGTGCCAGGCACGGTCGAGCTCAAACGGACTGCGAAAAGGAGAATTGTAAATGCGGTAAACGTATTCCTTGTATTTTACGTCGTAGCGAGGATGAAAATCATCCGACACAAACGCGGCGTAATAAACGGATATATCGTTGGGCAAATGCGCGTTGATGGCAAGCGGGATGCGATGCGCGGGTATAGTGGTACACAGCTGATTGGTTTCTCTTGACGCTACGGTGACGCAAAACATATTGGCGTGTACGCCGCTGTCCGTCCTGCTGCAACCGACAATATCGCAACGCTTTCCAAAAAGCTCAGCACATGCGCGCGTCAGTTCGCGCTGTACTGTCGGCTGATCCCCCTGAACCTGATAGCCGTTATATGCAGTTCCCAAATATGATAAGCGCAAAAACAGCTTCATGTTCCCCTCCGATAAGAATTAGATTAGTTAAAGCGTATATCCGATCCCCCAATAATTGCAGGAAACGATGCCTGCAAGGATTGCGATCGATACTATAAAAACGATAAGATCCGATGCTCTCAAACGCATGGACGTCATACGCGTTCTTCCGTCACCGCCGCGGTAACAGCGACAGGTCATAGCGGTAGCCAGTTCAAAAGCTCTTCTGAACACCGAAGCAAACAGCGGAATAAGAATCGGTATCAAAGATTTTATGCGCTTGATAAGATTGCCTTCCGTGAACCCTGCTCCCCTTGCCTTTTGTGCTGCCATGATCTTTTCCGCCTCTTCCATGATCGTGGGAATAAAGCGCAGAGCAATAGACATCATCATGGAAAACTCATGTACGGGCAGCTTGATATAGCGCAAGGGTACGAGCAAACGCTCCAAAGCGTCCGTTAACGCAATAGGTGTCGTAGTATAGGTCAGCAGCATACAAGAGCCAATGATCATACAAAAAATACGGATAGCAATAAACAGCGCGCTGTAAAGTCCCTTGGTATAAATCTCAAAGATCCAAAATGCAACCAACGGTTGCGCTCCTGCTTCTTTGGTCATAAAAATATTGATCGCAGCCGTAAACAATAACACAAACGCAATCAAGCGCAGACTTTTGAGCACGGTTTTAATCGGAACGCGGCTGAGTATCACCATCAAAAGTGCCAAGCCTATCAAAATGCCAAAGCCAAGAAGGTTTTTGCACAGAAAGGCTGTCACGATATACAGCATGGCAAGAATCAGCTTAATGCGTGGATCCAATATATGCAATGGCGACCGAGCAGGATAATACTGCCCAAGTGCTACGTTTTTCATTGAAATAATTCCTTTTTGATTTTATTTTAATTTAAGGGCGTTCATCAATTCTTTGATCGCCTGCTCCTTGGTGCAAGCGGCAGGGTTGACGTCAAGGCCGTTTTCCTTTAACAAACGCATCACGCTCGTTATCTGCGGAATGTCAAGACCTGCATCGATGAGCTGTGGACTGTCAGCAAAAATATCATCCTTGGGGCCGTTGAGCATGACCTTGCCGCGATGCATGACGATGATGTCGTCACAGTACTCTGCCATATCCTCCATGCTGTGGCTGATGATCAGCACGGTTGCACCCGTTGTATCTCTGTAGCGCTTAATACCGCCGAAAATATCGGCTCTTCCCGCAGGATCAAGTCCTGCAGCCGGCTCGTCGAGCACAAGCATCTCCGGCTTCATTGCCATGATGCCGGCAATGGCAACGCGGCGCTTTTGGCCACCGGAAAGATCAAAGGGAGAATGCGTTAAGATATCTTCCGAAAGGCCAACGAACGCAATGGCACTCATGACACGCGACTTGACCTCCTGTTCGTCAAGACCCATATTTCTCGGTCCGAACGCCACGTCGTTATATACGGTTTCCTCAAACAGCTGATATTCGGGATACTGCATGACAAGACCTACGCGGAAGCAAATTCTCTGACCGTTATATTTTTTGTCCCAAATATCACATCCGTCCAAAAGCACCTTGCCCTCGTAAGGCTTTTCCAAGCCGTTAAACAATTGCGCCAAAGTAGACTTTCCCGAGCCCGTGTGTCCGATCAAGCCTGTGATGGAGCCGCTTTCCACCTTGAAGTTGATATCGTCAAGCGCTTTGACCTCAAAGGCAGTTCCCTTGCCGTAGTAATACGAAACGTTTTGTAATTCAAGCTTTGCAGACATTAAACCTTACCTCCTGCAGCAAGAATGATACGTGCGCAATCCTCGGGCGTAATCCCATATTCTGCAATAGGCAGTCCCGCATTCTTCAATTCTTCAAGCAGCTGAGCGCATTGGGGCAGCTCAAGACCTGCATCGCGCAGTGCTTTTGCGTTGGAAAATACTTGTGTAGGAGTGCCTTCAAGTGCAATCTTGCCTTGGTTGAGCACGACAACGCGATCTGCGCGCACAGCCTCTTCCATATAGTGCGTGATCGTAAGCACAGTGATGCCGTGCTCACGGTTAAGCTTTTCCATGGTTGCAACGATTTCCTTGCGTCCTATCGGATCAAGCATTGCGGTGGATTCGTCGAAAATAATGCAGTCGGGCATCATGGCGATCACACCTGCAATGGCAACGCGTTGCTTCTGACCGCCCGAGAGTCTGTGCGGCTCTCTCTTGGCAAACTCTGTCATGCCAACGGTTTGCAGTGCGTCGTCCACGCGACGTCTGATCTCACGGGGATCCAGTCCGAGGTTTTCGGGGCCGAACGCCACGTCCTCTTCCACAATGGTTGCCACGAGCTGATTATCGGGGTTTTGGAACACCATACCCACCTTTTTGCGCAGATCAAATGCCATATCCTCGGTCATATCGTCGGAAAGGATATTCACACCGTCCACAAGGATCTCACCGCTTGCCATCTCCAGATCGTCAATGACAAGATTGAGCAGCTTTGCAAGCGTGGATTTTCCCGAGCCGTTTCTGCCCAAGATCGCTACGTATTCCCCTCTTTGAATGTCGAGATCAAGACCGCACAGCACATCCGACGGCATTTGATCGGAGTCCCTGCCGCCATAGGTGAAGTGCAGATCCTTAATTTGAATGAAGCTTGCCATATAATTACCTCTGCCAGCGCGAGCTTGCACCGCAAGGGAGATATCCACCCGTGCGAGTCACCTTCAAACCAAGCTCTCCCGAATCAACCTGCCCACCGAACTTGCGCTTGACGTTGAGTTCAAGCAAATAGCTCATGGTCATGGGAGAAAGTCCCGTAGTATAGGAATTGATAAGGAAGAACAAGGGCTCGTCCGAGAGCAGTTGCGCTGCAAGGCTGACGAATTCATCCACGCAATCCTCAAGCTTCCATACTTCTCCGTTGGGGCCTCTGCCATAAGAAGGCGGGTCCATTATGATACCGTCGTATTTGTTACCGCGTCTGATCTCACGCTCTACGAATTTCTTGCAATCGTCCACGATGTAGCGAATGGGCGCACTCTCAAGTCCGGATAAAGCAGCATTCTCCTTTGCCTGTGCCACGATACCCTTGGAGGCATCCACGTGTACGACAGACGCACCTGCTGCGGCTGCCGCAACGGTAGCACCACCTGTGTAAGCAAACAGATTGAGCACCTTAACGGGGCGATTTGCCTTGCGGATCAGATCCGAAAACCAATCCCAGTTAGCAGCCTGCTCGGGAAAAAGACCCGTGTGCTTAAAGCCCATGGGACGCAGAACGAAATTCAGCTCACCGTAGGAAATGTTCCAGGATGCGGGCAGCTTGTTATGCACCCAGCTTCCTCCACCCGAGGAAGAGCGACGGTAAACGCCGTCAGCGCGCTTCCATGCAGGATGATCCGCAACGCCCTTCCAGATGATCTGCGGATCGGGTCTGACCAAAATATATTTGCCCCAACGCTCAAGACGTTCACCGTCCGAGGTGTCGAGTAATTCATAATCCTTCCAATTTTCAGAACTCCACATATTAATTCTCCTGATATGTTACTTGTTATAATAGTTTGCAAGGCGCGAGCAACCACTGTGCGCATGACACACAGCAATTGCCAGTGCATCCGCAGTATCGTCGGGCTTGGGTGGCTTAGGCAAGCCCAAAAGCGTGGTTACCATTGTAATGACCTGTTTCTTTTCGGCCCTTCCGTATCCGACAACTGCCTGCTTGACTTGTAACGGTGTATATTCCGCAACAGTAATGCCGTGCTGAATGCCCGAAAGCAATATCACGCCTCGTGCTTCGGCAACAGTAATACCTGTTGTTACGTTGGTATTAAAGAACAATTCTTCCACTGCCATCTGATCGGGCTTGTAACGCTCAAACAACTCGTTCATACCCTGCCAGATCATTTCCAATCTTTTTTGCGTCGGCGTGCCTGCAGGCGTCTGGATAGAACCGTATCCAAGCGTTTTGAAGCGAACGCCGTCATACGATATTACACCCCAACCCACGATCGCAAGTCCGGGGTCTATGCCAAGTATGATCATAAATCCTCCTTCGGCAATAAATCTCCACAATAATTCACTCTAAATTATAACATCTTTTCTCGCGCGTGTCAAACATTATTTATTAATTTTTATTTTTTTTATAATAATATCCGAATAATCGTTTACAAATCACACTTTTTATGGTATAATAGGATAGATTATCATCTAGTGCCCAAAAACCTTGCACGAGCGTGCGGATATACGGAGATAACACATGAACATTATTAAAATCCAGACAGGTGACGTTCTGCATCTCAAAAAGCCGCACCCATGCGGTTGTGCGGATTTTACGGTCATGCGCGTAGGCAGTCAGATACGTATTGTATGTAAAGGCTGCGGACGAGATATGAACGTGGACCGCATCAAGCTTGAAAAGGCAATTAAAACCATTACCGGCTCAGCTGTCGAGCCTTATGAACGAAAGGAACCGAACGCATGAATTTCAATCCAGGAATTGCAAAAAACGGACTGTTGAAATGCAAGACAAAATGTAAAAACGTATTTTCGGAATATTGGTATATTCTGATTGCAGCACTCATCCCTGCTGTGCTGGTATATTTAATGTACCTTGCACGCGGTTTATATCCGTTTGGAAACGGTTGCGTGCTGGTATTGGATTTGAACGGTCAGTACGTCTACTTTTTCGAAGCGCTGAGAAACTTCGTAGTCAACGGTGATACCAGCATCATATATTCCTTCTCACGTGCTCTTGGCGGCGAGTTTATGGGTATCTACGAGTACTATATAGCTTCTCCGTTCTCATATCTTGTTTGCTTGTTCCCGGAAGACAGAATGTGCGAAGCACTTTTGTTTATGTTTATGGTCAAAGCCGGTATGTGTGCTCTTACCATGGCAATCTATCTGCACCAATCCGAAAAGCGCATAAACCGTATCGGAATTATCGCATTTTCTGTGATGTACGCGCTGATGTCCTACTGCATCACGCAGCAAAACAACACCATGTGGATCGACGCGGTGATCTGGTTCCCGCTTGTGATGCTCGGTGTTGAGCAGCTTATCAAGTACGGAAAGTACAAGGTCTTTGTCGTATTCCTGACTTTGACACTCGTAAGTAACTATTATATCGGTTATATGGTGTGCATTGCCGTTGCAATCTACTTCTTTGCTTATCTGTGGGGCTTTAAGCACGCAAATAATCCCTATTCCGAAAAATACCACGGCATGCGTTCCTTCTTCCGCATTGCATTCTATTCCATGATTGCAATCGGTATTTCTGCATTTATCGTATTTACCGCGTATTATTCCCTGACGTTCGGTAAAACTGATTTCTCGGATCCCAGCTGGGCATTCGCGTCCCGCTTCAATTTCCTTGAGCTGTTCTACAAGTTCCTGCCCTCCTCGTACGATACTGTACGTCCTGCCGGTCTTCCCTTCGTTTACTGCGGCGTGCTGACGCTGCTGCTTGTGCCCATGTTCTTCTTCAACAAGAAGTTCAAGTCCGGTGAAAAGGTTGCTTATGCGATCCTGATCACGATTTTCGTTTTCAGCTTTGCAACCAGCACGATCGATCTGATCTGGCACGGCTTCCAGAAGCCCAACTGGCTCAATAACCGTTACAGCTTCATGCTCTGCTTCTTCTTGATCGTTATGGCATACCGTGCATTTGCCAATATGCGTACCGTCAGCCGCAAGCCTATGATCGGTATTGCAGCTATCATCGGTCTTGCAGTTATCGTCCTGCAGGAATTCGCACCTATGATCAAGGAAGACTTTAACGAATATATCGACGTACACGATTTCCAGACTGTCTGGTTGACTGTTGGTTGTCTGATCGTTTATACGTTATTGATTTGCTTGCTGCCCCGCGTGAAAAATAAGGAGTTGATCTCCTGCTTGCTCGTATTCTTCATTTGCGGAGAAATGTATATCAGCGGACTTTGGGATCTGAACGATCTTGACAAGGACGTTACCTTTACCAAGTATTCTTACTACAACGATTATCTTGATACGGTCAGACCGATCATCAATCACGTACAGGAGAACGACACGTCGTTCTACCGTATGGAAAAGACCTACCATCGCAAGCTCAACGATAATATGGCTCTGCAGATACGCGGTCTTTCCAACTCCACCTCAACTCTGAATGCGGATACCATCTATTTCCTGCGTATGATGGGTTACTCTTCTAAATCTCACTGGTCGCAGTATCAAGGCGAAACGCCCGTCAGCGACTCCCTGCTTGGCATCAAATATATCATGACCGATAAGGACTATGATAAGTATTACGGTGAACCGCTGTACGATAGTGACGATTACGACAACGACACCTACGTCGTTTATAAGAATCCCTATCACATGAGCATCGCATATGCCGTTGATAACGACTTTGCAGAATTCCAGCTGGACGATTACGAGAACCCCTTTGAGCTCATGAACGCCATGATCTCCATGATGCTTGGCGAGGAGGAGACGCTGCAGATCTTTGTTCCCTCCACGCAGCTTTCCATGACCACCAAGGACGTAACCAAGAGCGCTGCTGCAAGTCATGACCTTTATAAGGGTGACGGCGGTACTATCACGTTTGAATATATGGTGCCTAAGAACACTGAACTGTTCGTTTATTTCCCCACCGTATACTCCAGACAGGTCAACATGACAGCTAACGGAAAATCCGTTGGTAAATGGGGTGATAATAACACCTGGAGAATCGTTTCGATCGGTGATTTCAACAAGAGTGATCTTGAACTCAAGCTGACGATCAAAAACGATTACGACAATTTCTATATCAAGCAAAACCTGCAAAAGCCCTTTATCTACTCCCTTGATATGGAAGTATTTACCGAAGCTATTACAAGATTACAGCAAGGCAACGTGCAGATCGATCCCGATAAATATCGCGAGGACTATCTGCCCGGCACTATTACAACCACCAACACCAATCAGCTTATTACCACAACCATTCCCTTTGATAAGGGTTGGCAGGTAACTGTTGACGGTAAGAAGGTAGAAACCGTTGAGCTCGCAAATGCATTGGTCGGCTACTATATTGAAGAGCCCGGCGAGCATGAGATTGAAATGAGATATTGCCCCAAGGAGCTTGTGCTCGGCGTGGCTGTATCTATCGTTTCAACTGCTGCGTTCTTCCTGCTGATCTTTTTTGAAAAGAAGCTGCGCCGCATCCGCGGTTATGGTGAATTCTTCGGTATTCCCGAGCCCACGCCGGAGCAGGATGAGCAAATTCAAGCTGTAAATCAAGATTCAAAATCCTCTTCCGATCATTCCATTCAATAAAATCACCACGGGGGCATTGCCCCCGTGGACTTTAAGGAGATTATATGTTCTACTATATCAGCGGCACACTTGCATATAAGAGCATGGGGTTTGCCGTCATTGACGCAGGCGGCGTTGGATATCGCATGACCGTCAGCCAGAATACTTACGATAAGCTTCCGCTTGCCGGCAATCCCGCAAAGCTTTACAACTATCTTGCCGTGCGTGAAGACGGTATTGAGTTATTTGGCTTCTACGATGAAACTGAGCTTTCCTCTTTCCAGATGTTGATTACAGTTTCAGGCGTTGGTCCCAAGGCTGCCATGTCTATTCTTTCGCTTCTGACGCCCGAAAAATTTGCTCTGGCTGTGTGCACAGAGGATACCAAGGCAATTTCCAAAGCAAGCGGTATTGGCCCCAAGACCGCTGCAAGAATCGTGCTGGAGCTCAAGGACAAGCTGATCAAGGAACACGGCGGTGAATTCAACACTGCTCCCGAGATCGGTACTACCGCAAAATCCGGTGCTCCTGCGCGCGGCAAGCTTAGTGAGGCTTTGGATGCTTTGATGGTTCTCGGTTATCAGAGAGCTGAGGCTACAAACGTGCTCAAATCTATGCCTACCGAGCAGATGACGCTGGAAGAGATCATTCGTCAGGCACTCAAAAAGCTGATGTAAGGAGGATGCGCATATGATGGAAGAACAAGAATTTGACTTTGAGAACCGCATCGTTTCTACAGGCTATTCCCCCGAGGATTCCGATATTGACGCTTCCCTGCGTCCCAAAACCTTAAACGACTACGTTGGTCAGGACAAGGCGAAAGAAAATCTCAAGGTATACATTGAAGCCGCAAAAATGCGCGGCGAGTCTTTGGATCACGTGTTGCTTTACGGCCCTCCCGGACTTGGTAAGACCACACTTTCCAATATCATTGCCAACGAGCTCGGTGTAAATATCCGTATTACCTCCGGTCCTGCTATCGAAAAGCAAGGCGATCTTGCCGCGCTTTTGACAAATTTGAACGAAGGCGACGTTCTTTTTATTGATGAGATCCATCGCCTTTCCAGATCGGTCGAGGAGATTCTTTATCCCGCAATGGAAGATTTCGCGCTCGATATTATCATTGGTAAGGGACCCGCTGCGAGAAGTATTCGCATCGATCTGCCGAGATTCACACTGATCGGTGCTACCACGCGTGCCGGTCAGCTCACCACTCCTCTGCGCGATCGCTTTGGCGTACTGCTTAAGCTGGAGCTTTACACCCCTGAGGAGCTTGCACAGATCGTTCGCCGCAGCGCAGGGATTCTCGGCATTGCCATTACCGAGGACGGCTCTTACGAGATCGCTTCGCGCTCCAGAGGCACTCCCCGTATTGCAAACCGTCTGCTCAAGCGCGTACGCGATTTTGCTATGGTACAAGGTAAGGACACCATTGATTCCGAGATCGCAGGATATGCGCTCAACAAGTTAGAGATTGACGAGTTGGGACTTGACAATACCGACCGCAGAATGATGGAAGCCATCATCAAGTTCTACGACGGCGGCCCCGTCGGACTTGACACACTGGCAGCTACGATTGGCGAAGAGGCAGTGACCATTGAGGACGTTTACGAGCCCTATCTGATGCAGCTCGGTTTCCTTTCCCGCACACCGCGCGGCAGATGTGTTACTCGTCTTGCATATGAGCACCTTGGCTTGCGCGTGCCTGCTTCGCCGAACAAAAACGGTGTTAATAATCAAGTTTCCCTGTTTGATCAGGACTGAGCTTAAACTATAAAAAGAGCTTCGCTGCTGCGAAGCTCTTTTTATATGAAATTATTTGAGTTCGATCGATTGGACGTAGATCACGTCGCCCTCGGCGCACGCGTCAAAGTAGTCAAAGCGAATGGCATTGATATTGCCCGACCAGAACGAAAGGTTCTCAACGCTGATCTCCACGGTATGATACTTACCGTCTGCAACCACCTGCGTGCGTACAGACTTGCCGCCTTCCGCATTCATGGACGAGCCTGTAGACAAGAACAGCTCTGCCGTGTAAGCAGTACGGCTGTTCGTTGTGGGGATCATGTAGGTAATGACAATCTTCTTATAGTCCTCTGCCTTGAGTACAGGGCTGGATTTGGTATAATCGATGGTGACGTGAGGGTCGGATGCTGCAGCGATAGTCAAAGCGGCTGCCTTTTGTGCCTCATCAAACGCAACAGTGGTATTGCTGGTAGGCTTGAGCTTCAAAGTATTCTGCAGATCGGAAAATACTATTTCTTGCAGGGATACAGCCACGCCCTCGTCCTCAATACGCTCACTGATGTAGTTCTTGTGCAAGGACTCGTTGGTAGCAAAGTCCTTGTTTGCCTTGAACGTGCTTCTGATCTGTTCCAGCGTACCGGTCGTCATCATATAGCTGTATTCAATGGGCTCAAAGGATACGATCTTCATGGTACACAAGGGGGCTACGTAGTTGGTAGCACCGTTCAAGGAATCCTTGCTGCCGTTATATGCGTGTCTGCCTGCCAAGAAGATATCTGTGTTAGGAACATACAAGCCAATGCCGTAGTTCTTCATACCGTTTGTCCAAGCGCACCAAGTTTCGGTGTTACTGTAGCGGATCTTAAAAACGCAGTCGTCGTGGTATGCGGCATCGCCCCAGAAATTGAGGTCGTCACGTGTATGCAGAGGCTGATCCTCCCAAGGCTTGGAGCCTGCATAATAGGAAAATTCGTCAAAGTAGCTCAGTGTGTAGAATGCGGGCAGCTCCTGGTTTGCATATCTGTGCTCCCAGCCGGAAAAATCAACGAATCTGTTGTCAACACGAATATAGTTGTCATCCAGAATATATACGTTTTCCATATAACTAATGGTCAGATCGCCGTTATGTCCCCAGTCCTGAGGTTGCGCCTTGATATACAGAGAGCTATCTCCAACTACAATATCAATAATACGTGAGGGGTTGCCGTGTACGTCGCCGCCCTGTACGGGGTTGTAGGGCCATCTGACACCGTTGTAATCGCCGTCCTTATATTCGCCGTTTGCATAAGTGCCGTAGTAGGATTGCTGCACAAGTCTGCCTGTATCAGCCTGGTTGATCAGGTTCTCGATACCGCCGATCGTGTTTTTCTTGTCCTTCATATAGCAAACGCCACCGCCCCAGGAAAGGCGAACGCCCAGCACGTAGGAGTCGTTTTCAACGTAGTAAACGTCGTCTGCATAGACCTCATATACCTCGGTTTTCACGTCGCACAGAACAAAGGAGGTGTTCTTTTCCTCGCAGGTTTCAAACGTAATGGATGTCAGACTGCTTGCCTGCTTGCCTTCAAGATATCCGAGCGTGAGTGCGCAGAAGGTCTGCTTTCCTGCTTCCAGATAGAAGAGATCGTTCACCGTTTTGCCGTCCAAGGTGTACGTGACGGTACAATTCAGCGGTGCATCGGACACGTAGCAAAGAGTGATGCGGTTAAACTTTTCCGCAAAGCTGCCGTCAAAGGTGACCTTATATCCTGCGTTAATGGTAAATGCACCGTCGGCATACTTGCCGTAACCGGTTGCCGCATAAGCAAGATTGGAAGCAGTGGTGACATGTGCCTCGTTACCGTTTTCGGTTACCTGTACGGTCTTGTCAAAATTGATCGTAGGCTTGGAAGCAACAATTTTGTCCTGAGCAGGAGGCTCAGTTGTGTCCTCGGACGAGTCCTGGGTCGTGCCCTCGGTTTCGTTCTCGGTATCTGATTCGGTTTCGGGAGCTTTTGTTGCAGACTCTGCATCAGTAGTCTGCTCTTGATTGGTGCCGCTTTGGTTGCAAGCTACCATTTGCATAGTCATAATAAAGCAAAGAGCCAGCAAGACAAAGCTTAAAAAGCGTTTGTTGTTCATCGGAATTATCCTTTCATGTTTACTCTGTCAATATTATACTACAAAATTCTTCTCTTGTCAATATTGAAAGACCGATGTGCGTACCAATCATGACGAATAAAACGTGTGTTGTTGCGATCAGTAGTTTTATATACAAAAGGGCTGCCGACAAGCGGCAGCCCCGTGTATAGGATGAAAGATTTATTTAGTTAAGAATTAGTCCTTCTTTTTTGCTACGAAAGCAACGCCAACGATAGCAACAAGAGCAACCACGGGAGCGGCAACAACTGCACCGCAGCCCTTCTTTGCGGGAGCCTCGGTCTGGGCCTCGGTGCCTTCAACGTTGGTCTCGGGAGCATCAGTCTTAGCCTCGGTCTCGGGAGGCTCGGTGGTGGGCTCCTCGGTTGTAGGAGGATCGGTTTCGGGCAGCTTGCCAAGCAGCGCGATCAAATAGTCGTTGGCGTACTGCTTTGCGTCTTCCTCGGAACGGAAAGCACCGAAATATGCAACGTCAAATTTAGCGAACTCTTCATCAGTATAATCGACATCGTGGAAGTCGCAACGAATACCGTTGATTCTGCCCTCCCATTCGGGGTCACCGGTCAGATCCAACAAGGATAAGCCCCAGCCTTCGCCAAGCTCGATCTCGTCGATCACGAAATCCAACTCATTGTCAGCACCGCAACCCAGCGTTTTACCGGACATGTAATAGAACTTACCGGAAGATGCCCAGCAATTCTTGGTCAGAACTGCAAGAATGGGGAAATCGGATGCTTCATAAGAGATCTCGTTTTTGAGCATAAAGGTAATATAAGGCATGTTACCGTTAGCAACCAAGGATACAACACCGCTATCCTGCACAGTATAATCGGCATGAGAAACGGTAATCTTATCAAACTGCTCCATCTTGCCGTCCCACTTAACTGCAGGCTGACCTGCGGGAACGGTGGAAGAATCTGCGATTTCAGCAAAGTTCTTAACGTTTGCTTCGGGCTCTGCGCTGTCCTCACCGTAAGGAACAGCACCCTGGAATTCGTTAATAACAAAGGATGCGGGCGTTTCAGCTTCGGTGGTCATCAGCGTAATGCCGAGATAAGCACCGTTTGCACACTGCTCATCAAGGATTGTGTTCAATGCACCGGTAGGATCAACAAAATCAAGACCGCACAGATTCATAACGTATTCGGTACCGTCATGTCTGATGGAGAAAGAATAAACCTCTTGACCTTTTTCATTGATCTCGGGAGAGATCTGACCCTGAACAAACAGGGAGAAGAGATTGTTTTCCTTATCAGCGTAGTGAGGCTGACCTGTAGCAGAGCCGGAGCCTGCACCACGGATCAGAATGCAAAGACCGGAACCGTACGCGGGATTGCCCTGTGCTGCGATAGGATCGCTGTTGAGCGTGATAGCAATCCACTCGTCCTTGTTGGCATACTCGCCGCCGTAAGCAAACTCGGTAACGGTAAACTTCACGGAAAGCGCGTTGCCTTTGCCGTCTGCATCAGGATCCTTCAGATTGTAAGCATTTTTGGTATGTGCCTGCACGTAAGGATTGCAGTTGGTAAAATCCGGAGCGATAGTCTGGAAGCCCTCGGTCGTGTACTGATAGCCGGAAGCCGGCGTGTAATCGGTAACGCCTTCCTCGTATGCATCACCCGCACGAGAGGTCACCCAGTCACCCTCAACAGCTTCTGCAGCAAATACGGGCATGCATGCAAGCGACAGCGTCGCCAGCACCATCGCAATGGTGATCATCATAGATGTCAGTTTTTTCATTTTGATTTTCTCCTTTTTGGAATATTTGCGTATTGCATGTGTTAATTATACCACTCTTGTTTTCATCTGTAAATTGACAGATTCAACAAATATTTCAAGCCCAAATATGCAATGTGCACGCCTTTAAAGCACAATTTGCAATTAAAAACTTATTCACATAAGTCAACGAAAAAGCAACACAAAAGAGGCTGCCTTGCGGCAGCCTCAAATGCTTTGAAAAGATGATTCAGTTAAGAATTAGTCCTTCTTCTTTGCTACGAAAGCAACGCCAACGATAGCAACCAGAGCAATTACGGGAGCAGCAACAACTGCGCCACAGCCCTTCTTTGCGGGAGCCTCGGTCTCAGCCTCGGTGCCTTCAACAGTGGTCTCGGGAGCATCGGTCTTAGCCTCAGTCTCGGGAGCCTCGGTGGTAGGAGCCTCGGTAGTGGGAGCCTCGGTAACCTCACCTGCAGCATAGCCCTTAGCAGTCAGCCAAGCCTCGGTGTAAGCCTTAGCCTCTTCGGGGGTACGGAATGCGCCGATGAAAGCAACGTCGAAGTTGTTGTACTCTTCGTTACCAACGTCTTCAGCAGCGAAGTCGAAGCCAACGCGGATGCTGTTGATTCTGCCTACCCAACCATCTTCGTTGTAGTAGGTGAAGTCCATCAGACCCAGAGTCCAGCCGCCTTCGTAAGCGGTGTCTTCAATATCCCAGTTCTCGCTGTAGTTGTTCTCAGCGGTGAGGATAGGACCTGCGCAGTAGTAAACGTTACCGGAGTTAGCCCAGCAATTTCTGGTCAGAACTGCAACGTAGGGGAAGTCAGATGCTTCGTAAGAAACCTCAGACTTGATACCAAAGGAAATGTAAGGAGAAGCGGTCTGCATAACGATGTGAACGGAACCGTCGTCGTTGATGGAGTACTCACCACCGGACAGAGAGATCTTTCTGAAGTCTCTGAGAGTGGAGTCCCACAGAACTGCAGGCATGTTAGCCTCAATGGTAGCGGAATCAGCGATGGGAGCCTTTGCACGCAGATCCTCTTCAGGCTCAGCGGAGTCATCACCTACGGGGAGGTCGCCCTGCCACTCAGTGATAGCGAGCTGGATCTTGGTGTTAGCATAACCGGTCTGGCAAAGCAGGCCAACGTATGCGCCTTCAGCGAAAACTTCATCAAACAGGGTGTTCAGGTACTCGTCAGCTGCGAACCAGTGATCGTTAACTGCGAACTCGTAACCTGCTTCGGTGTACTTAACAGTAAAGGTGTACATTTCCTGATCGTTGTCGTTCATGGGAACTTCAACCTGAGGGAATGCAACGGGAAGCTGAGCGAAGTTCTTGCCGTCCTTGTCTACGTAGAAGGGCTGAACCTGAGCGGAGCCGTAGCCGCCGCCACGAATCAGGATGCAGAGACCCTCGCCGTAATCAACGGAACCGGGAGTGGACATGGGCTGGCTGTTCAGGGTCAGTGCGATCCACTGGTCCTTGCCTTCGCCACCGTCGTAAGCGTATTCCATAACGGTGAACTTGAGGTTTACGGAGTTGCCCTGGCCGTCGTTGTTAGCCTTCAGATCCAGAGGATTTCTGGTGTGAGCCTGAACGAAGGGGGTGGTGTCAGCTGCGTATTCGGGGGGATCCATAACGAAACCGATAGCGGGATCGTAGTGGTAACCGGGAGCGGGGCAGTAGCTGCCTTCGTCCTCGTAGTCAGCGCCACTTCTGGAGGTTACCCATTCGCCTTCGAGAGCTGCGGAAGTGGAAACAACCATAGCAGCTGCCAGAGACATTACCAGAAGAGATGCCAACAGAATGGAAAGAAATCTTTTCATGTTGATTTTCTCCTTAATAAATTTTTAGAGTCGCATATTTTGCGCTTGTATATTATAGCACAAATTACACTATTTGTGAATTGGCATTATGACCAAATCGCATCGCGCTATATTGGTGCTATTATCCAATCTTCTTCACTTCCCTATCACATCCGATATGCGTAGAGTCATTAGAGCAGCATTTCGTAATAGTAGATAGGCAAAGCGCTCCATCCATGGCACAGACTTGCTGCGTGTCCGAAGTCAGAAAGACCGATAATCGTCTCCCAAAACGTAGTGGCGCCATTGCGCAGCATATGAAGGTAATCGCGGTCGATCTCATCAATAATAATGGGTGCGTACAATTCCCTGTCAATGGAAAGCAACGCATCAAAGCGGAAGGAATTCATACTCAGCGTGTTGGGATGCACGGTATATCCGCAGGTGTCCTTACCGTTCGTGGACAGAATGCGCAGAATGTTGGACAGGTCAAGTCCGTCTGCAGAACCGCAAAGTAAGCAAAGCGAGTTGGTCAGCACGCTGTATTCTCCACGGCAGCGGTTATCAAAGGACTCAAAGAGCTTGGTTTCGGTATTGTAAAATTCACGGGCAATTGCGCGGTTGACGCCTTCGGAAATGCGCAGATACTGCTCTGCTACCTCATTTTTACCGAGCGCTTGGCAGATTTTTGCCATATGCTGCAGGGCAAGTGAGAAGAACGCATTGATAGGCGCTTCAAAGCAGCGCACCTTTTCAAAGAAGTGACCGTTCATGCCGGGCGACCACTCGTAGAAGTTCCAATATCCGCCTTCCCCGTAGAAATTCTCGATCAATCCGTTATCCTGCAGCTTGGCAATAAAGGTCTGAATGATAGTGTCCAGTACGGGATAGCACTCTTGTGCAAGCGTGATGTCCCCTGTGTGTCGAATGTATTCTTCCATTTGTATAAAATAGACCGTGGAAAATGACGGGATTGGGAAATCAAGTCCGGAAGGATAACAAATAGAAAGAATACCGTCGGGACGCAGACCCTTGGAAATCAGCATGAGGTTAGCGCGCGGGAACTCGGTCTCACCGAATGCGTAATATCCGCAAAGCATCTGGTTTCGGGAGTCCATGCAATAAAGCGCCTGCTCACGCCACGGGCAATCCTCATAGTGCTCGTGCATACATTGCAGCAGGGTGTTGGTGCATACCTCATAAATCGTTTGCTGCAAGAGATTTCCCTTCTCAAACTTTTTAGCGGTCACGGGATAAAGCGTGGGGCGCAGACCTGCATAGTGCACGGTAAACTCGGTTGCATTGACAAAGAACTGCACGTAGCGGCAGCCGAATCGACGGAAGGTGTGCAGGTATTGGTTTCTTCCCTGCTTTGCGCGGTAATCGCAGGAAAAGCCGCGCACAGAGGTACGGCATCTGCCGTCTGCCAAATGTTCACCGTACCCGATCTCGATCTGACAATCATGGGGAACTTCAATATCGAAATCGAGGAATCCTGCCCACTCCTGCCCAAGGTCAACAACAAAGAATATGCCCTGCGCGTTGTCCTCGGTTTTGAAATGAACGGGCTTATCAAACCCGAAAAAGCCGCGCATATCCGAGATCTGCTCGGGATAACGATGACGCAGCGCAGCATGCTGCATCATCAAATCGGGACGGTCATGCTGATCTACGTAATCGAACAAGCCCTGCAGGCACATCTGTGCCGACGTTCTGGGAGCAAGCTCCAGCATTTTGATCGGACGCAGCGTAAAGTCTGTGGAGATCTGCGCCATATGCACGCTTGGTGCAAAGCCTTCCCATACGTCCGTTTCGATAAAGCCGTCGTACGAGGTTGCATCGTAATGATACGTATAGCCAAGCTGTCCCGAGATCAACTGCTTGACGTAGGAAATATAATCGCGAGAGAGGCGCGAGAGCGTGTGCTCATCCGAATAGCAGATCGGTGCATCCTGCTCGCAAAGCTCAAAGATCACACCGGGATCGCCGTGGATATAGGTTTGCGTATTATCTCCGTAATACCAAACGACGATGACCATACGGTTTTTTCCCGCCTTGACAAACTTTGTCACGTCAATGCGGTCACACACTTTGTAGGTGGGATAGTCCGCATACTGACCAAAGGCAGCAAGTTGACCGTTGATATACACGGTATAATTAGAGTCTGCTGCGATGGTCAACGTGTAAGGTGAAACGCCGGTTGCATCAAATTCTGTCGCAAAATCCGCGAATTCATCCGAAAGGATCTCCCCTGTTTTCCATATCCATTTTGCTTTAACAAACATGATCTTCCTCCGTATTATAGTATTTTCCTTGGTAAAGGTCATTTTGGTACATGAATTTATCAATTTCGTTGATAACTATGGTCTTTTTTCTGCTCCAATCCGGAGCCAAAAGCGCGTCGGGTGCGCCGTCACCCGTCAAACGCGCGATTACGACATCGGGAGGCAGCAACGTCAATGCGTTTGAAACAATGCGCACATAATCCGGCATAGCCATCGGCTCATATTCCCCACGCAAATACATGTTTGCCATAACGGTATCCTTGATTACGTGTAACAAATGGATCTTTATCTGATCGGGATGCAGCATTGCTACATCCCGTATCGTGCGCAACATCGTTTGTTCGTTCTCGTCGGGCAATCCTAAGATGACGTGAATGCAGATATGAATGTCGGGACTTGCGGCACGCAGCGCGCGAAATCCTTTTAGAAAGGTTTCAAAATCGTGCCCACGGTTGATCAAGGCTGCCGTTTGATCATTGGAGGTCTGCAAGCCAAGCTCTACAGTCAAATACGTACGCTGCGCAATCTCAGTAAGGTACGCAACCACATTGGGGGCAAGACAGTCAGCACGTGTGGCAATATTCATGCCGACCGCACCCGGATATGCCAAAGCCTGCTCGTATTTTTCCCGCAACACCTCAATCGGTGCATAGGTATTTGTATGAGCTTGAAAATACGGAATCACCTTATCTGTCTTCCATTTGCCGCTGATCATCGCGCGCGACATTTCAAGTTGCTCTTTAATCGGGATTTCCGGCTGCGGCGCAAAATCACCGCTTCCTTTATCGGAGCAATAGATGCAACCGCCGTGCGCGCAGGTGCCGTCAATGTTCGGGCAGGTAAAACCAGCGTCCAACGGCAGCTTTGCTACCTTACCGCCAAAGGTCTGCTTCAAGAAATAATCGTATGTATAGTAACGCTTATTGGTATCGCTGTGCTTGAACGGATTGCTTGATGCCTGCGTAGCCTTGCTTTTCATCGCGCTCCCCCCTTTTCTTTTATTATACCGAAAAGGCGTCCAAATGTCAAGAAAAATTCCCGCCGAGAGATGCACGCATCTCTCGGCGGAGGGGATAAACCGTATAAAGTTCCCCAGTCTATGTTCTTAATCTCTTAATCCCACCGGAAAAGACCGTACTCATCCTCAACTTGCTTCAAAAGGGCAGAAAGCTCTTCGCTGCATCGTACATACTCATCCGAGAACTTGCTTTGGGAATCCACACGGATTTCAATGAAGTAATCCTGATCTGCTTTACGAACATATCCTGTCCATATCAAATTCTCGTATCCTTCCAATCGAAATTCAATATGTAAATACTGTCGATCAGGATCATTAGGATCTCCATAGCACAAACGATCGACGTCGGTTTCATATTTGCTCAACTGTTCATTGGTCACGTACTGTCTGTTTTTAGTAAGCAAAGCGTCAGCAACCTCTTTCGCTATTTTATCGTCTATATCGCACAACACCCGTGTTCTGGATTTCTCACCAGCATCCAGCCAAAATTCCTCATTCTCCTCCTCACATACAAAGTCAGTCCTTAAAGTCAATTGAGCTGTAGAAGCATCCAAAGAATACACTCCGCCTTTATCTTGATGCATTAAAACAATGGGACAATACCAATATTCACCAACATACCATATATATTGTCTCAAGGCAATAAATTCATTGTCGGAAACATCGGCAATACTGTAATAGTCATTCAATTTACTGTCCCTTAAAACACGATCTCCTTTTTCCCAGATCACGTTATAATCAAACTTGCTGTATTCTTCCAACCGCTCATTTGTTAACTTATTTTCAGAAGATTCACAGCTACTGATAAAGGAAATCAGAACACATAACAGTGATAACAATGACAGATATCTTTTCATGATGATACTCCTTTCAAAAAATTCAGAATTTCGGATCCCCGCACGCATTATTGTGTTTTTTGAGGTTTGAGGAGTGCACTATTTTCCCCTTACCTATAAAGACAGCTTTTTTTCTGCAACGTTTCGTTTTTTTTTTGAAAATATTTCGGTGAAAATCGAAAATTTTTACACTTTAATCAATTTTTCAAGGAGTTTACCGCCAATGTGTTCATCAATATCACTCCATACCGTTTTGTATTTTCATTATAGCATGAGATATGGTAGTTGTCAAGCAAAAAGCCCTACCTTGGCGGATAGGGCATGTGATTGTGATATTGGTGATGTTAGTCAGCCAGCAACTTTTCCAGTGCTGCCAAGCGGGCGCACACGGTCAATACGTTCATGGCGCTTGTAAGATCTTCTTTAGAGGGATAAGTGGGGGCTATGCGGATATTGGAGTCATCGGGATCGATGCCGTACGGATAGGTTGCACCGACCTTGGTCAACACAACGCCTGCATCCTTGGCGAGCGCGTAAGCTCTCTTTGCAGTACCGTGCATGACGTAAAGGCTGACAAAGTAACCGCCCTTGGGATCGGTCCAATGCGCGATGCCCTTATCGCCGAGATCGCGCTGCAGCGTTTCCTTGACGATCGCAAATCTGGGGCGCAGGATCTCTGCCTGCTTTTGCATGATTGCTTCGACGTTCTTTGCTGTGCCGAAGTATCTGACGTGACGCAGCTGATTGATCTTGTTATAGCTGATGGTCTGCACGGTCAAGATGCTCTTGGCGTGATCAAGGTTTGCCTTGGACATTGCCATGACTGCAACACCGGCACCGGGATACGTGATTTTGGAGGTAGAGGCAAAGTAGAAAACTCTGTCGGGGTTACCGTGCTTTTCGCAAAGTGAGAAAATGTCCGCAAGATCGTCATGCTGGCCGTACAGCGCATGCACTACGTATGCGTTATCCCAGAAAATGCGAAAATCGGGCGCGGCTGTTTTCATGCTTGCAAGGCGTTCAACGGTTTCATCGGAATAAATATATCCGTCGGGATTAGAGTACTTGGGATTGCACCAGATTCCCTTGATCGACGCATCATTTGCAACCAACTCTTCAATCATATCCATATCGGGACCCGTTTCGGACATCGGAACGGTGATCATTTCAATGCCAAGCGATTCGCAGATCAGAAAATGGCGATCATAACCGGGAGAGGGACACAAAAACTTGATCTTGTCAAGCTTGCACCAGGGCTTTGTGCCTTCCGTAGCCGTACCGTACAGCATGCAACGGCTGACCGTGTCATACATAAGGGTCAAGGATGAGTTGCCTGCAACAAAGATATTTTCGGCAGGAATGCCGAGCAGATCCCCGAAAAGCTTTTTGGCTTCCGGAACGCCATCCAACATGCCGTAATTTCTGCAGTCAAATCCGCCGTCGGAAAAACAAGCCTCGCGGTCAATGCAGGTAAGAAGACCGTCAATCATATCAAGCTGCTCTGCACTGGGCTTTCCACGGGACAAATCAAGTGACAGCTTCTGTTCAAGTATATTCTGATAATCCTTTTGCAAGGAATTATATTCGGCAAGCAGCTGCTGCTTGCTCATTTCTGTATAATGCATAGTAATTAACTCCTGTTTGACAAATCGACTTTCCTATTATACCATGCAGTTTTGAATTTTGCAATACCTATTTTGAATAATTTTCAAAAATAATTGCACTATTTACTTGATTATGACTTGTTTTTCCAAAATTCTTTGATGATTATTGCAAGTGATTGCGCGTCGCTTGCAAATTTGACGTCTTCCCAATGTGGTGGAAACAGCTCTGTATAACGCGGCTCAGCGTATCTTTGGTCGATCAATACAACGATTCCGAGATCCGTATCGGTACGAATGACGCGTCCTGCTGCCTGCAGCACATGGTTCATGCCGGGATATACGTATGCATATTCATACCCCATCCCATTCTGATCTGCATAATAGTCACGAATGATATTTCTTTCGTCTGAAAGTCCGGGGATTCCAACGCCAACGATAATGCTGCCGATCAGCCTGCCGCCCGGGAGATCAACGCCTTCGGAAAACGAGCCGCCAAGCACACAAAAGCCAATCAGCATTCTTGGATTATCCGCTACGAATGCATCTAAAAACTGTTCCTTTTGTTCCGCAGTCATTCCGCGTTTTTGTATCAGCACCGGAACGTCCGGATATTTTTCGCAAAAAGCCCGTGCAACGTTTTCCATATAGGAATAGGAAGGAAAATACACCATGTAATTCCCCACTTTGCCGCATACGGAGGCTGCAATGCAAGCTGCCGTTTTCTTTACCGACTTTTCCCTGTCCTCATATCTTGTGCTGATTCCTTCGGCTACGGTGATGCAAAGATTTTCGCGCGGGAACGGTGATGGAAAGTTCACGGTAACGGCATCCTTACCACCTCCAAGAGTCTGCGCAAAATATTCCGGTGGCGTCAGGGTGGCAGAAAACATGATCACCGCTTCTGCGCCTGCATTGCATTCTTCCAGCTGACGACTTGGGTCAAGACACAGCTGCTTGAGCGTGATTTCATTTCCCTGCAGAGTCAAATATGTGACAAACCCCTTATCGTACAGGTCAGCTGTTGCGACGTATGCTCGCAATTCACCGTAGAATACTTCGATACTATCGTAAGTTGCGTCATACGTATGTATTTTCAGCCATTTTTCAATATCCGTTGACAAAGCAGCAAGAGTCGAGTTGATATCGTCCAGCGGCTCTTTGGAGTAATAGTAACCGCATTCAACGCCGCTTGCGTCTTTTTGTAAGCTGTCTTTGCAATAACGTTTTGCGATCTTGAAGACCGAAGCAGCCTGCTTCAGCTTTGCGTACAAGGGCTCGCTTTCAGGCAGCATCTGCATCAACGCAACAAAAGCACTGCTGCTGATCTCGCAGGAAAACATATCTCTCGCTCTATCAGTCAGGTTATGCGCCTCATCGACAAGAAGTACGTATTTCCCGTTGTTTTCCACGAAATATCGACGCAGCTTTACAGCGGGATTATAGACGTAATTATAGTCGCAGATCACAATACTGCAAAACTCGGACAGATCCAATGAAAGCTCGTAGGGACATACACCGTACTTTTCAGCCACGCGTTTGATCAAAGAGGAGGTGTATCCGTTCTGATGCGTCAGCAGCTCGGATATGGCTTGCATGATTTGGGTATGTGACGTGCTTCTCGGGCAATTATGCTTACACGTTCTGTAATTGCATTCCGGGGCGGGACACATCTGCTCTTTAGCAGACAAAATGATGGTGCGCAAAGGTGCGCCTGCCTCAAAAAGTCGTTTCGCTGCTGCAAATGCCTCGCGACGCGTGCTTGCTTTGGCAGTCAAATAAAATATCTTATCGCACGTTCCTCTGCCCATGGCGCGCACTGCGGGATACATGGTAGAGATCGTTTTACCAATGCCGGTAGGTGCTTGAATGAATAACCGTTTGCTGTGCATAACGTCACGGAAGCACTCGCGCATGAACTCCTCCTGCCCCTGGCGAATCTCAGGATATGGAAACGCAAGAGATGCTGCCCGAGGCTTGACTTCTCTGTTTTGCTCAACGCAGTTTTCAATATACGGCAGTGCACGGGACAGTATGCTTGCATATTCGTCGGAAAGAGTCGTTGTAGTAAAGTGTGCCGTTGCGTCCGTGCATTCTCCTTTTGCGGTGACGGTCAATCTTCTTATATAGACTGACTGTAATTCCTTTGCCGACGCCAGCATATACGCAAGGCATCGTTGGCGCACAGGCACGGTAAATATTTCATTATCCTCAGGTAATTTTGCGCTGCGAACGGTGTAATCCAATATCACGCTGCCGTTTGCTTTTGTAATTCCCTGCGCTATTCCCATGACTTTGATCAAAACTCCTGCATAGCGACAGGTATGCTGCAGTTGGACGTCCTTAAAGTATTCCTGCGTGCTTTCTCCCCACACGCTCTCATCACATTCGCTTTCTGCTTCGTCACGGTAGTTACCGCGTCCGAAAGCGAGTGCGCACAACTCGGTCAGCCATATTTCAACGCCGCCGGTTTGTTCGTTATAACGCATCCCGTCACCTCCTTGCATGGTTTTTATTAATTATAGCACATCCGCGCCCGCCCGTCAATTGAATTACCATATTTTTAGGGGTACACAAATTATGAATTTCGGCTTATAATGATAATAGTGAAAAAATGAAAGGATTATATATATGGATTTGATCAAGATCAGCGATACAAAGCTGAAAATTATGCTGACCTCATCAGATATGGCACACTATGGCCTACATAACGATTCGATCAGCATTGCTGATCGACACGTAAGAAACGTCCTGCGCCAACTGTTATCTGATACTAAAGACCGTACCGGTTTTGACGTTGATATGAGCAGGCTGTACGTACAGATGTATCCGGGAGCGGACGGAGGATGCGAGCTGTATATTTCAAAGCCGGAAAATGAAAATAGCCCTGAACACTATTGCGAACTTCCCGTCCTTTCTCCCGTAGCCAAGCAAGGACTCGTTTTTCAAAGCCGCGAAAGGCTTTCCCAAGATATGTGTATTTATTCTTTTTTGAAGCTCGAACATTTGGTTTTGGTTTGTAAACGCCTTTTATCAGTTGGCTTTTCCGGATTGGGCAACGTATACGTTGATCACAAACTCACCTATTTTCTCGTGCTGTACGATTTTCCGCCACCTTCTCTGTATGCACCCGATAAGTATTGCTTTTTGAGTGAATACGGATGCAGAGAAAATGCACGTTCTTTGCAGGGATACCTCAACGAATACTGTACGATGCTCTGCAAAGAAAAAGCTGTTCAGACCTTCTCGGAATTATAAATTTGCGCAACCTCTTGCATTTTGTCGATCTTTTTGTTATAATGATGGCATGAAAGCGAGGTGCTACCATTGACTTGGGATCAACTATATCAAGCATGCAGCAATTGTCAGGGCTGTGAGCTTGCCAAAACACGCACGAACTGTGTATTCGGTACCGGTAACCGCGAGGCTGACATTTTGTTTGTCGGCGAAGCGCCCGGTGAGCAGGAGGATCTTTCCGGCACACCGTTTGTGGGTAGAGCAGGACAACTTCTCGATAAATATCTGTATGCTGTTGACATTAACCGCGAGGATGTGTATATTGCCAACATTCTCAAGTGCCGTCCGCCCAAAAACAGAGACCCTTTACCAGCAGAAGAAGACGCCTGCATAGATTATCTTCGTGAACAGGTCAGACTCATCCAACCCAAGATCATCGTTTGCCTTGGCAGAATTGCTGCAATGCGCCTCATCAAGCCTGATTTCAAGATCTCCAAGGAGCACGGAACATGGTTTGAAAAAGGCAATTTTGCTATGACGGCTGTGTATCATCCCGCAGCGCTTTTGCGTGATCCTCGTCGCAAGGAAGAGATGCTTGCCGATATGCAAGAGATCAAGAAAAAGCTTGACAGCTTGAAGGACTAAGCCATGACGTACGATTTTACTTCCCTGCTTGTTGTCATCATCGTCATGTTTCTGATGCTTGCGGCAGGCTTTTTCTGCCGTAAGATCGGTTGGATCGATGAAGTCGCTTCAAAAAGGCTCTCCACGTTGATTATCAAGGTGGGCCAGCCCATGATGATCATTGATGCACTTGTCAACGTGGAATACACCAATGAAAACCTCAAAAAAGGGCTTTTGATCCTTGGTATTGGATTTTTTCTTCATTTTCTGATGGCTTTGATCGCATTTCCGCTCTGCCTGCCCTACAAGGATTTAAATGAACGTAAGATCACCGAATTTTCGTTGATATTTACAAACTGCGGATTTATCGGTCTGCCGATCCTCGGTGCGATCTTCGGGAATATCGGCAAATTCTACGGTGCGTTTTACTTAATCAGCTTCAATATCTTTATGTACGTCTGGGGATTGATGATCTTAGGTCGCAAACGCGATGACATCCGCATGACGCCCAAGAAGGCACTGATCAATTTCGGGTCGATTCCCTGCGCGATTGGCGTGGTCCTGTACCTGTTGCGCAATCCTGCGATCAACAATCCGATGATCGGAACTGTCGTTGATAATGCTTTTTTAATGCTGTTTGCAAAGCTGGCTGCACTTTGCTTGCCGATTTCTGTGCTGATCACAGGTGCGCTTCTTGCAACAAGAACCCCTAAGCAGCTTCTGTGTTCCGGAAAAATATATCTGTTCTCCTTATGCAAGCTTGTATTGATCCCCGCAATCGTATTTATCATTTGCAAGCTGCTTGGCTTTTCGGATGATATCGTCATGTTCTCCACCGCGGTTACGGCTCTGCCGACCGCATCCATTATCTCGATGTTCTCGGAAACATATGATATCTCTCCCGGATATGCGTCTCAAACGGTAGGCGTATCCAGCATGCTCTGCCTTGCGACACTGCCTTTCATGTTGACTTTGGCGGATAAAATATTGCAAGTGTGGTAAAAACGATGCTCTCCGGATCCGTGTACAATACATTACGCAATTTCAGACGCAAAAACGTCACCGCGATGCGGTGACGTTTTTAATATGCGTGCAATTATTTTTTTGATCTCAGTTTGCAAATCAGGTGGTAAACACCATAAAAAGCAGTGATATATACAAAGAATAATACAACGACCCCGATAGGATAGAATATGGGGCTGCCGCCTAACAAATTAAAAAGAATATCGTAAGGAGTGCCGTCGCCTGCCATTAAAAACATGTAGTTATAGTCGATGATGTGATTCACGATATAAGCAGCGACGCAGAAGAAAGACAAGATGCCAAACGTGATGCCGATGTTGCGATTGCGCAGGCTTCCCAAACCGGAAAATCCTATGTAAAGAGAGCCGAATCCCGAAATGCAGTGGGTAATAACGGACGCAACGTTATCAATGCAGATCAAAGGATACGAGCCGAAGTTCTGTGCTGCTCCGAAAGTACCGGCAAGTGCGCCGAGCAAACCGAATATAAGGACGAAATCCAGCGCCGCCTCCTTGAGCCTGCCCTTTGTAAAGGCTGCAAGAGGCAAAGTGATCAGCTGAATGCTGCACAGGAACAGCGGCAGATCGAGCAGCAATGAATCGTACCAATGCTCGTCGCCAAGCTCTGCACGGATACAACAAATCACGATCTTGATAATTTCAAAAGAATCGATCAGAATGGCTGCCCAGATCAACGGAACGTTTTTGTTCTTATTCGGATTTTTGCGATAATGCAACCCGATCAAAATGCCGAGCGCAAACATAATCGCGACACAAGAAGACACGAAGCTCAGATGTTGCCATGAGTAAGCGCCTGCAGCTACTCGCGTATAACCGCCAAAGCCGCAGAATTCTTTAATGATTGAATACATAAATTACCTCAAAATAACATACTGAAATCATTATAACAGAAATATAAAAATATTGTTGATTTTAGCGGTAAAATTAAGATATTAAGTTTATTTGTATCTATGGCAAGTACTTCACGCGCAATTTGGGTGGGTATCCCCGCGCAAGTAAAATACCGGTACAAAAATTTCAAAATTTTTTAGTAAATCTATTGACTTTTAGCGCAAACATGTAGTAAAATTAACGCCGGATTTTAATGAGGAGAATAAATACAATTGTGAAAATTTTCAGACCCAAACTTTTTGACACGTTTCATGAGTATTCAAAAAAGCAATTCTTATCCGACGTAACGGCGGGAGTCATCGTTGCGATCATAGCGCTTCCCCTTTCTATCGCTCTTGCAATAGCTTCCGGCGTATCACCCGAAAAAGGACTTTACACTGCTATTATTGCAGGCATTGTGATCGCTCTGCTTGGAGGTAGCCGCGTGAATATTTCCGGCCCTACTGCAGCTTTTGCGACAATTGTTGCCGGAATCGTTGCACAGCACGGTATTGAAGGTCTTGCCATAGCTACACTCATGGCAGGCTTGATCCTTGTTATCATGGGACTTTTACGTCTCGGCACGCTGATCAAGTACATCCCCGAAACCATTACCGTCGGTTTTACCTCGGGTATCGCCATCACCATCGTCATCGGTCAGATCAAGGATTTTCTCGGAGTTACGTTTGCTCCCGGGACAAATGCCATTGAAGCTCCCGAAAAGATCATTGCTATCGTTGAATCGATCTCTACGCTCAATCCTTTGGCGCCGATTACGGGTCTTGTTGCCCTTGCGATTTTGATCGTATGGCCCAAAATCAGCAAGAAGATCCCCGGCTCATTGATTGCCGTCCTGATCATTACCGTCGTTGTAGCTCTGACAAAGCTCAACGTCAACACCATTGGCGACTTGTATCAGATCGGTTCCTCTCTCCCGCGCTTCTCTCTCCCTCATATCAGCATTGATAAAATCGTTTCTTTAATACCGAGCGCGTTTACCATTGCAATTCTTGCTGCAATCGAATCGCTGCTCTCCTGCGTAGTATCCGACAAGATGATCTCCGATACCCATAATTCCAACACAGAGCTTATCGCGCAGGGTGCAGGCAATATTTGCTCCGCTTTGTTTGGCGGCATTCCCGCAACGGGTGCTATTGCAAGAACCGCCGCAAACGTCAAAAACGGTGGACGCTCACCGATCTCCGGCATTGTTCACGGCATTGTGCTGCTGCTTGTATTGGTTGTATTTATGCCATATGCATCCTTTATCCCGATGCCCGTCATCGCTGCGGTGCTCTTCATGGTCGCATACAATATGAGTGAATGGCGTCATTTCGTTGCCATCTGCAAAAAAGCTCCCTTTTACGAAATTCTTGTATTGGTACTTACACTTGTACTTACGGTCGTATTCGATCTCGTCGTTGCTATCTCGGTCGGACTTGCCGTGCATTACGCGATCGTTTTGATCAAAAAAATCATCAAAAAGAAAAGAACCGCTTAAATTGTTATAGAAAAACCTCGAAATCAATGCCCGACTGCATTGGCTTCGAGGTTTTTTAGGTGCGGGTAAGAGGACTTGAGTCTCGGCGCGACGACGCAAAAGCCGCGTTTTGATGCGGTCTTTTGCTACGCGCCTCGGTCAGGCGGCGTTCTTACGGGAACCCCCAAAGCTCGGCTTCGCTCGCTTCGGGGAGCCCCTAACCTATGCCACCGGCATGTCATTCATTGAGCCGCCCCTTCAAGTCCTTGGCTATATACCTGCTCATGCGGGTAAGAGGACTTGAGTCTCGGCGCGACGACGCAAAAGCCGCGTTTTGATGCGGTCTTTTGCTACGCGCCTCGGTCAGGCGGCGTTCTGACATGCCACCGGCATGTCATTCATTGCGCCGCCTCTTCAAGTCCTCCGCTATATACCCGGACCAAAACAAAAGGGATGATCTTTCGATCATCCCTTTTGTTTTGGTGCGGGTAAGAGGACTTGAACCTCCACGAAGTTGCCCCCACTAGAACCTGAATCTAGCGCGTCTGCCAATTCCGCCATACCCGCATATGGTGCGAGAAACGGGACTTGAACCCGTACGGTGTAAACCACACGCCCCTCAAACGTGCGCGTCTGCCAGTTCCGCCACTCTCGCATGTTGCTTTCTTGACAACACGGATATTATACACAAGTATCGGGCAAAAGTCAATAGTTTTTTGAAAAAATATCAAGAAAAAATTTTGAGCCGTCACAAAAAATTCAGAAAGGCAACAACCGCCATCGCCTGTGACAAACCCGGCAGAATGT